>JAGQNX010000052.1 GCA_020427865.1 candidate division WWE3 bacterium | reverse complement strand
TCCATCTTTTTTTATTTATTACCTAGACTCCCTTTTGTGCTAGCTTTGCTTTCGTCTTTTGTTTTATATGTATCTGGAAAAATGACTTCTTACTTATATATCGCATCTTGTATGTTTATTTTTGTTGCGTTTAATCCTGTTTTAATAAATCACTACTTTGTTTGGATTGGCTGTGTCTTTATGCTTCCTTTTTTGGGCAGTATGTATTTTGAGAAAAATTTGAGAAAGTAATTTTATATGTTAGATTCCCGCACTTTAAAGGGGTATTCCCTTATACTTTTAGCTGCCGTTGGTTTTGGAAGTTATGGTGTTTGGGCTAGATATATTGGCGGAGATTTTGGAGTTTATTATCACGCTTGGATTCGTAGCGTAATGGTTCTTTTGATTATCTTGCCTGTTGGCTATTTTACAAAGCAGTTTAAAAGAGTAGACGCTGTAGATTTAAAATGGCTTCTAGTACCTGTGTTTTGCGGCATATTTACGCAAGCTCCTATCTACTATGCTTTTAATAACATGGATATAGGTACAGCGACTTTGTTATTTTTTGCGATGTTCCTAATTACTTCTTACGTTATTGGGAGTGCTTTATTTGGAGAGAAGTTAACCCATATAAAAGTATTTTCACTTATCGTTGGTTTACTTGGGCTTGTGTTGGTTTTTGGAATTTCGTTAGGCAAATTTTCTCTCTTAGCTATTATGCTAGCTTCTTTAACTGGTATTGCTAGTGGTGGAGAAGTTGTGTTTTCAAAAAAAACTAGCTCAAAATATTCTTCTTTGCAGATTAATTTATATGTTTGGCTTGGAATTTTAATTACACACTTACCTACGTCTTTGTTGGTTGGTGAAACCCAGTTAGTGCCTCAATTTAACTTTATTTGGTTTTCGATGCTAGCGTATTCTGTCGTTGGTTTATTATCCTTTTGGCTAGTGATAGAAGGGTTTAAAACTGTGGATGCCAGTATTGGAAGCTTAATTGGACTTATGGAAGTGGTGTTTGGTGTTTTATTTGGAGTAGTACTGTTCGGTGAATCTCTAACTTCTACGTTTTTATTAGGTGGTTTGTTGATACTTGTTGCAGGTATGTTACCTGACTTATACGAACTATTAAAAGTACGTTATAAACACTAAACATCACTTTTTATTGCTTTAACAATAAGTCTCCACGAAAACGTTGGAAACATTTCTGCAAGCTTCGCACTGCTAAACCCTCCTAGATTAATATTGTCCGAAGTCACTTTAACAACCTCAAATCCATGATGATTTAGTAATCTGGTTAAGCTGGTTTTTGTAAAATATCTAACATGTCCAACAGCTGGAAATCCATTTACTTTATCTATATTAGATACTTCTATAAACGGGTTTTTTCCTAGTAACAAAAGTAGTCTTCTTCCTATGGATGCAAGGTTTGGTGTTGATATATATACTTCTCCCCCAGATTTTAAAACATCTTTAATATTTGTTAAAAAAGTGTCTACATCTATTACGTGTTCAATAATGTCGCCACATATTACAACATCAAAAGTATTTGGTTTGTATTCCCAACTTTGTTTTTCTATATCTATGTTTTTTACTTTTATTCCTAATTTCTCTGCTTTTTTTGCTGGTTTTTGTAAAACTTCAATACCATGTACTGTGTTCCCTTGACCTATAAATTTTTTAGAATCGCGACCATCGTAACAACCAAGATCAAGTACTATTTTATTTGTCCCCAACCAATTTAGAAAAATCTCAGTTTTTTTTGAGGAGTATCCCAAATCCATTGACTTATCTACTACAGTCATTTTAGGTTTTAGTATACTTTTTTAGAGTAAATATAAGACGTAGCAAGTATTGCAAACATTACAAGTGGAAACATTACTGCACCTGTAAATCCGTCTACTGCTATATGACTTACAAAAGCTGATATAAAAACTATTCCAAATCCTGCATAAGCCCACTCTCTAACATATTGAGGAGTTTTGGGGTATACAAGTGCTAGTGCACCTACAACTTTAAATGCAGCTAAAATTGTAAGAAAGTAAAGTGGATAGCCTAAATGGGTTACTCCGTCCTTTGCCATTTGAGTATGTGAAGTAAGAGCTGTCATAACTCCTTCTAATAAAAAAATTATACCTGTGGTAGTCCAATAAATTATTTTGTCTTTTTTCATATCTATTAGTATATCAAGTGGTGTTGTATAAGTAACTATTCTCCCATATTTGAAGTAATGGTTTATACAGTGTATTTGCAATATAAAATGTCTGCAGTGGTATAATATGTACGTGCTAAAGTCCCGTATTTTTACAGTAGTTTTTGTGATTACACTTTTGTTGTTTGGCGCATTTTTTTTACTTATCACTTATAAGTTACCTCCTACACCTTCTAATAACTCTGTTAAAGAGCCCCTTACTAGTCCTACTTCTAGTGTTTATACCCTCGACCTTTCGGCACAGTCTTTAGATAAATTACCTGAATATGTACTAAGCTACACGTTGTTAGAAGAACTTATCATTTCTAATAATAATATTACGGGTGCTCTGCCTGCCGAGATACGAAACTTAAAAAATTTAAAGGTGTTAGATGCAAGCAATAACAATATGACAGGAGTTCCCGCTGAAGTTGGCCAGCTAAGCAACTTAGAAGTGCTTAATCTGTCTAATAATAAATTGACAGGTCTACCTTATGAACTAGGAAATCTAAAAAATTTGCAGATTTTAGATTTATCTGGAAACGACTATGCTAAGGCGGACTTAGACGTAATTAAAAAAGGTTTGCCCTCTAATATAAAAATAATATATTAATTACCTCTTTTTAAGATTATGTATTGGCTGTTAAAGCATTAAACCAATCTTAAAGCTAGTAAAAGTAAAGTTACTAAAGTACTGGCTGCAAATACACCTACAGTTTTTGTAAAAAGTTCTATGGCTTCTTTTTTCTTACCGTTAGTGTACATTTGCACGGGTTGTAAAAAGAATA
>JAGQNX010000051.1 GCA_020427865.1 candidate division WWE3 bacterium | reverse complement strand
GCTTCTTTAACTCCCTCTGTAATTTGTCTTTTATAACCACTTAATGAAAACTTTTCAGTATCTAGTTTAGGTTCTATATAAAATAAACTTAGTATTGATGCAAAAAGTAGCATTATACCGTAAGCCACAAATGGAATAACATTGTTATAGCTGTACAAATAGCCTCCTAATGCTGTTCCTGTAATCAATCCTACTTGATAAATTAGGTTTCCATCATTATATGTCTTACTATATCCTGTTTCGTTGTTAGCTTGTTTAAATGAATCATATAGAAGTGCTTCCTCTGAACCTGATCTAAATGCATCAGATGCACCCACAAGTATAATAATCAAACTAAAATGCAAAAGATTTACAGCCCAAGGAAATGCTAAAAATCCTACTGCTCCAATAACAAAAGCTAGTATTGCTGTGCTTTTTCTTCCGATCATATCTGCTAGAGCTCCACTTGGAAGTTCTAAAATCATTTGAACAGCATACTGAAGTGTCACTAAAAATGAGATCTCCCAAACTGATATACGTGATTGGTAAAACACAATCCACACAGGGATTGTAAACATTAGAGAATGCAATAATTGTGTTGCCACATAAACAACAGCATTTTGTTTACTTTGTGTAGTTGCAAGCAGCATGGTTTTCATGCAAGAGATTTTAGCAGAATATTGATGGTTAGTCTGATTATATAGTGTTTATGTGTTGTTAAGAGTGCTATTAATTTCTATTTACTTCACATAACAGACTAGCTGCATTTTGCTCTAGAATTCGTGCAAATAATACTAAATCTCCCTGAGTAACAACATCGGGAGTTCCTGCTAATCCATAACTTATAACGCCAGCTTCATTTGGCATAGCAGTTATGTTAAAGGCAACTTCTGCTTGGCTGACTATCGTGTTTCCCATCATCAAGCAATTTTCTCCATTTCTTTGGGGTTGTCCATAAAAACAATTTTCACTTTCTTCTATTATGGGTAGTGCAGGTGTAGATATTAAACCAACACCATTAAGGGCTCTTCCAATTGGACCAATTACAGGTATTTTATGTGCGACTTTTACTAATGTACTTTGTACTACTTTAGGTATTCTTGGATCATTTGCTACTTTTAATGCGTGATATAGTCCAGAAGAATTCATATCTGTTCTTGATCCTTTAAGTTGTTGTTTTGCGGGGCTGTTGGGCATGTGTGCTTGGGCTAGGTCTCTTAGTTTTAAGGCTGTAGGTTGCATGCGTTGATTTTGATTTGGTATTCCTTGTTCGTTTTTAGCCTCAATTTGTGGGATAAGAACAGTATCACATTCTGAAAATCCTATTCTAGGGTCTAGCATAGTACGAGCATATGCTGAGATCATCTGTGTTGTAGATAATTTATTTAATGTTGGTGCCAAATCTTCTAGTAATAATACTGGTCTATAATGTGTTCCGGTAGTTTCTGGTTGTAGTTTTGTATTTGTGTTGCAAGATTTAGTGTATTTTGCTAGATACCATGCTAACTCTACTGTGGCTACACCATCCATAAATAAGTGGTCTACATTAAGTGTAATTAAACCTTCGTTGGTACTGGCTAGTCCTAAAGGTGCTGAGTCTACTTGTAAGTTAACTTCAAAACCATATCCCGGAGAAATTGCCCTATTGTCTACCACCAGCTGCACATTTTGTGGGTTGGGCACTTCTTCGTTTTCTACTAAGAATAAATTAGGGTTAGTTATATTTAGTTGCTCTTTGTCCCTTATTAAATCAGGATTTATTTGTATAATTTTATAGTTCCCATTGTTAAGTCTAACTGCTGCTCTATAACTATTAGTAGGTAGTCTTGGGTCAAAGGTATCCGTATTGTGTCCGAATACGCAATCTAGGGGTTGGTTTTTATATTTACTACTGTTGCGTGCTAACCATAAGAGTGCAACTTCTGCCATACTAATGGGGTCCATTGGTATGTTTTCTCCAGATTCAATAGTTATATTCATCGGTCGATATGCTTTTTCTCTTACACTTAAGTAGTATTCCCACACTGTATTTTTGTCTACAACGTTACTTGTGCACATGTCTGCAAGTTCACCACGCAATTGCGCAATTTTACCCAGTAAAATATAAAGTCCTACAGTAAAATCTGCTAAACTTTCATTTGTTTCTGCTTCTTCTTTTGGAAACAATTGTTCTTCAGCTAGTGCTCTAATGTAGTCTGCTTGTTCTCTTTCTTCTCCTGTTAGTCCTGCGTGTATTTTGTGAGATAAATTGCCTGCACCTTTAATAAGAGCATTTTCAACTTTGGATAAGGTTAATTCCACCCATGACGTTGGTACTTCTAGCTCTACGCTATCTTGAGTGTTTTCTGTGTTATACATATTTTTTAGAATCTAATTTTGTCACCTCTAAAATGACTTTGCTTTTATACAGTGGATTATTTTGTTAGTAAAGATTGAGTTTTATAAGTTGAGTGTGGTGCCTACGGCGTGTGGTTGATTGTCTGGGGTAGCTTTCTAAGTGAGTTTAGAACCGCAATACTTGAAAATGACACCTTTGTTCCAATGTATCCAGAGTTTGAAAGCAAAAGGCATTATTAAGTAAAAATGCCCCTTTGATGCTATAATGACAAGGATTTTATAAATTAGGCCCAACATAAAACTTAACAATGCCTATTTTAGAACATGATGGCCAAGTACATAACCCTTTAGGGGGAGCTTCATATGTCTTTGAAGAAGACATAGTAAAGTGGCTCTCAAAACAGTTAACTAAAAACAAAGTAAGAATTAGCATTGGAGCACAACCAAACTCGTCACCTCATTTTGGAACATTAACAGTTTTTTCCTTAGCCTTTGCTCTTGCAGAAAAGATTAAATCAGAGACCAATAAAGACGCCGAGGTATTATTTGAGGTTATAGACACAGCACCCGCCGAATCAAAAACAATTGATGATGTGCGTTATCAACTAAGTCTTAGAGATACAGGCGTTGCAGACCAATACCTTGGACAGTATCACGAATTATTAGAAAAATTAATGTCACTAACTAATGTAGCTTATATAGTAAGAAAACAAAGCGACTTCAATAAACAACCAACTATATCTAATATACTTAAAGAAGTTTCAGCAAAAAAAGATGCACTAGCCAGAATACTAGACCCTGATAATGAAAAATTAAGAATGAGGGTTGCATGTCAAAAGTGCGGATTAACAGACAAACATTCTATAAATACAGTTATTGAGCCACAGGGCATAAAAAGTTTTTGTCCAGAACATGGTTGGTTTGAAACTTCATTTGAGAATAGTGATGTGTTTGAATACAATACCCCACTAAGAAATCTTATTAGGGCAATAGCTTATTCAATAGATAATCAAAATAATGAACTTGAATACGAATGGTTAAGAGTTACAGGTAGCGACTATGCAGGATTTTATCAGGAACAAATGTTATACAAACCCGCATCATTACTAGGATATAAAGCTAAAGATTTACCCATGATAATATATGCCCCTTTAATTACCGATTGGTCGGGTGCTAAACTTTCAAAGTCACTTTATGTTAAACAGGGGGCATATAAATATCTTCCGAGTTATGTTGTAAACTTTGAGCATTTTAGAAATAAATTTGGCGAATTAGGTATTGAAAACCTATTTAATGAGGTAAAATTATGGGTGGAGCAACCATACAGGTTGTTTCGTGGTTATTCAGTTTACTATTTTATGGATTTATTTAATGATGGAAAATGAAGTATTGTTTAGCTTAAAACCCCAATTTGCTGAACTTATTGAAAAAAAGAAAAAAACACACGAGTTTAGGAAATATCAACCAAAGACAGCACCTACAAGATTATGGTTTTATATAACATCACCCGTTTCAGAACTTATATATATTGCTGATGTTAAACCAGTTGTGCAATATCCTAACAGAATACCCACGATTGGTTACGGTAATGAGGATTTTAACAATGGCTTAAAAAAATCAAAATTTGCCTTTCCAATAACACACTTATACAAACTCAAACAACCACTTACACTTAAAACTCTAAAGGATAAATATGGCTTCACTGCACCGCAGGGATTTGCCTATATGAGAAAATATCCTAAACTATACAACGAAGTAATAAACAAAATAGGTATTGAACAAATTTTTTAATATGGCGATACATAGCCTTTTATTAAGAAATCGCCCCTTTAATGCAATAAAAAATGGCACAAAAACTGTAGAAGTTAGGGCAAATAAAAAGGTTGGCAGGTTGGACTATGCAACAATAGAAAAAGGTGACCATATAGTATTTATAAATGAAGAAACAAAAGAGACTCTCAAATGCAATATAGAAAATGTAAAACTATATAAAGATGTTAGAAAACTACTCGTGGAAGAAGGCGTAAAGAATACATTGTCTAGTGGGGGTGACCTAGATGCAGGGGTAAAATCAATTGAATCAATAACTAATTACAAAAAGGTTATAGCTGAAAAGGGTGTTTTTGCCTACAGATTAAGAGTTATAAATGATTAACTAGTTTTCTCTTTTTGTTTTTTATCAGTTTTAAGAAGTAAATACATTAAATCAATAAGGTTTTGAGCTGACTCTCTACCTTCTTCCATACTAAGTTTTTTACCATATTGTTTTTCAAATATCTCAATAAACTCTTTAACTGCCTTGTCTGGTAAACACATACGGAAGATTGTACAGCAACCATAGTATAATCGCACTATATAAATATAATTATGAGCATAAATAACTTGATTACAAAAACAGATTTTTTAGTTTACCTAGAAGCACCTAGACACTTTTGGGCGTTAAAAAACAACAAATATGACTTAACTCTAAATGATTTTGATAAACACCTAATAGAACAAGGATACATTGTAGAAGAACAAGCAAAACTTTTTGCACAAAAGTACATACTACCCAAATACTCAACTAAAAATAGCGACCTAACCTTTCAAGAAACATTTGTAGATGGTGAGTTTGAGGCAAGAACGGACATTTTAATCAAAAATGAGCAAACCAATAAATGGGATATATACGAAATAAAGAGTGTAACTAAACCAAAACCAGAACACTACTATGACACCACTTTTCAAACTATTATCTTAGAAAAACACTTAGATATTGATAAAGTTTTTATTCTACATGTAAATAATGACTACATAAGAGAGGGAGACTTTGAGCTAGATTTGTTTTTAACCGCAGAAGATGTGACAGAAAAAGTTGTTCCTCTAAAAGAGGAAACACAAGACAAAATGCAAGATTGTGTTTTTTTGCTTAGTACAGACAATTACAAATTAGCTACAGAGTGTTGGAAACCAAAAGAGTGCAGATGTAAGGACTTATGCTTTTCAAACTTACCAGAACAGTCTATATACGATTTATCAAGAATAACTGAAAAGAAAGTGCTACAACTTAGAGATGAAGATGTATTGGACATTAAAGATGTACCCCTAGATTTTAAGCTAACCCCCAACCAACAAATACAAGTAGAGGTTGCAAGGAGTAACAATCCATTTATTGATAAAAAAGCTATTAGCGAGGAACTAGAAGCCTTAGAATACCCTTTGTATTTCATGGATTATGAGTCATACAATCCAGCGATACCTATATTTGATGGGTATAAACCATATCAACAAATGGTGTTTCAGTACTCATTGCATGTTCTAAATTCGCCAGAGGAAGACTTAGAACACCATGAGTTTGTGGTACAAGACCAAACAGAGCCAAGCAAGGAATTACTTAGACAAATGAAACAAAATATAAGTGAAAAAGGTAGTGTGATTGTTTGGTACAAAGGATTTGAATGTGGAAGAAACAAGGAAATGGCTCAATTATGCCCAGATTTTGCTGATTTTATGGAAGATATAAACAATCGCACATATGACTTAATGGACATATTCAAAAAGAACTACTATGTTGACCCACAATTTAAGGGAAGTAACTCAATAAAAGATGTACTGCCTGTATTAGTTCCAGAGTTAAATTATAAAAACTTAAATATACAAAATGGTGCAGTAGCTATGATTAGTTGGCATAAAATGGTTTATGAAAGCTCTGATGATAGAGAAAAGAAAGAGATATTGAATAACCTACTTACCTACTGTGAACAAGACACCTTAGCAATGGTTAAGATATGGGAGTTTCTAACTAACATATAGTTTTTTGTTTGTTGAAAGCCCACATAAACTGTAGAATGAACATATAATCACTAATTTACTGCCCCACAGTAAAATATAAATATATGGATAAAAATTCACAAGAAATAGAAGCAATAAAAGGAAGACCCATGCTTCATTGGTATGGGAAAAAACCATTAGAAGCCATTGAGTATTTTCCTGCGCAAGAAAAAGAAGTATATGGTGATGTAAATGCGAAAGATTTTAGCAAACTATTTTGGGGAGACAATCTACAAGTTCTCTCACATCTCTTAAAAGATTACAGAGGCAAGATTGACCTCATTTATATTGACCCGCCTTTTGATAGTAAAGCTGATTATGTGAAAAAGGTTAGAATAAGAGGTGAAAAATTTGAAGGGCAACAGCAAAGTCTCTTAGAAGAAAAACAGTATACTGACATTTGGGAAAATGATGAGTATTTACAATTTATGTATGAGCGTCTTAGTATAATCAGAGAACTTCTGTCAGATACTGGTAGTTTATTTTTACAGGCAGATTGGCATAGGGGATTTCACTTAAAACTTATACTAGATGAGATATTTGGAGTAGAATGTTTCAAGAATGAAATAATATGGCACTATAGAACAGGTAATTTGGCAGATAAACAATTTCAGAGAAAACACGATAATATCTATTTTTACAGTAAAAGTGCAAATAATAAGTTTTATTCACAGGAACAAAAAGAATACTATTTTTGCATCTATGGACCAGACTTTAAGACCTCGTTTAAGGGAAGAAATCACGGAGAAGACAAACATGGAGAATTTAGAATAAGCCAAGTTGATGATGTTTGGGATATTTCAGCAGTATTTACACTAAGTAATGAACATCTACCTTACCCAACACAAAAACCCGAAGAACTGATAGAAAGAATTGTGAATTCTACTACTGATAGAGGAGATTTAGTAATGGACTGCTTTTGCGGTAGTGGTACAACACTAGCAGTTGCACAAAGATTAGGCAGAAAATGGATTGGGTGCGATATAAACATAGGGGCAATACAAACAACAACAAAAAGACTTAACCAAATAATTCAAGAACAAAAAAAGAATAATGAAAAGGGTTTTAAGGGCAATCATGCTTTCAAAGTATTGAATGTTAATGAGTACGATATGTTTAAGAACGAACTTGAAGCAAAAGAAATTATTATGGATATGTATGGTGTAGAACCAATGAAAAGAAGCTATTTTGACGGTACTTTAGATAATAAGTATGTAAAAGTAATGCCATTAAACAGGGTTCTTAACAAACTTGATATTGCAGAAGTGATAAAAAACATTGAAAAATCCATAGACACATTTACACCCAAAAGTAGCTCAAAAGCAGATGAAGAAACTTATGAGGAAAGCGTACTTGTCATAGGTTCTGGTATTGAAAGTGATGTAATTGACTTTATAAAAAAAGAAAATAAAACACATGTAAAAATTGAAGTAAGGGATATTCAAAGCGACAAAAAGAATTTGATATTTAAGAAGCCACCAGAAGCAGAATTAGAAGTAAATGTAACAGGTAATAAACTTACTGTTGAAATAAAGGATTTTCATTCACCTTTATTGATTAAAAAATTACAACTAGAGAATGAAAAAAGGTTAAAACAAGGTTCAGAAGCTAAAGTAGAAGACTTTAGACAAATAATAGATAGTGTGAGCATTGATGTTGACTATAACGGAACACTATTTAACGCAGAGATTATGGATTTACCAGATAAAAAATCTGTAATAGAAGCAAGATACGAATATACATACGATAAAAAAGGTAAACAAACAGTAGCAATAAAAATAATTGATGTTTTAGGTGAAGAATACTTTGAGACTTTTAAGGTTGAAGTTAAGTAATAGATATGGACAATACTATCCTTATTGAGAAACTTAAAGAAAAAGTAACAGAATGGATAAAAAAAGATTATGAGGGTGCGTTCAAAGAAACTAAGAACATTTTGAGACATATTAAAAGCGTTAATTTTTTATACACACCCCAAATTGAAGCACTAGAAACATATATTTATCTAAAAGAGATACTTGGAAATAAACCCACAAGTAGCTTAATTACTAGTTTATTTGGTTCACCCAAAGAGTTTATAGATTTATTACCTATAAGTGTAGATGAAAAGTACAATCTAGCATTTGATGAAAAACGAGATGAAAAAATCCAAAAACTACTAGAAAAAGAATTTGGACAGTTTGCATATCCAAACCAAGTATATGCTCTAACAATGGGAAGCGGAAAAACAATACTTATGGGTACAATGATACTTTATGAGTTTGTTCTATCAACAAGAAAACCAGAAGATGCTAGATTTGCAAAGAACATACTAGTTTTCGCACCAGATACAACAATAATTGAGAGTTTGAAAGAAATAAAAGAATTTGATTATTCAAAAGTAATTCCTAAAGAATATCAAAATGCCCTACTAAACATAAAATACCACTACTTAGAAAGTACAGATACAGCAGTAAACTTTCTTGGAAACTACAACATTGTAGTAAGTAACTCTCAAAAAATAATAATGAAACGAAGAAGAACAGAAACTAAAGACCAACCATTTTTACTTAATGAGACAACAAGAAACAACGAATATAAAATCAATGACAGATTAAGAGCCATAAGAAGACTTGAAAACTTATCAATTTTTGTAGATGAAGCACATCACAGCTATGGTAGTAAAGGCAGGGATAGTCTAGAAAAAACATTAAAGAGTTCAAGAGAGACTATAAAACATATTAACGAAGAGGGTAAAACACCCCTAGTTAATGTTGTAAACCTCACCGGAACACCTTATGTTAATAATAAAATGATAAATGATGTTGTGTACCATTTTGGACTAAAACAAGGAATTGAACATGGAATACTTAAAGAAGTAAGGTTTTTTGAATATGAAAACATAAAGTCTGAACAGTTTATTGAACAAGTAGTTTCAAACTTTGTTGAAAATTATGGCGAAAACAGATTAGAGGGAAAACTACCAAAAATTGCTATATACGCAAGTAACATCAAAGATTTACAACAAGATTTAAGACCTGCATTAGAAAAAGTATTGCTAAACAAAGGTATAAACACAGACAAAATACTTGAATACCATACAGAAGCGGAACAATACAGAGAAGAATTTTTGGTACTTGATACACCTCAAAGTAACAAACAATTTATCCTTTTAGTAGGAAAAGGTACAGAGGGTTGGAATGTCAGGTCACTTACTGCAACCGCATTATATAGGAAACCTAGTAGCTCTATCTTTGTTCTACAATCTACAACAAGATGTATGAGAAGCATTGGAGACAATTCAACTGTAGCAACAATCTTTTTATCCCCTGAAAATGCCAAAATACTTGATAATGAGTTAGAAAACAACTTTGGTGTAACAAGAGCCGACCTAGAACAACAAAATGCTGAAAAAATAGAACTAAAGCTAAAAGTACAAAAGAAAAAAACACTTAATGTTATAAAGCAAATTAGAGAAGTTTTAAGTATTGAAAGCAAAGATATAAAAGGCATTAAACTTTCTAGTTTGGATAAACTAAGAGAACATATATCAGATATTATTGTTAAAACAAAAGAAATAGTAAAAGAAAATGGAAACCCAGAAGCCAAACTAACCTCAACAAAGGAACATTCAATACAAATTGAAACAAATAAAAGAACAATTTACGAAATAGTTACAGAACTTAGCCTAACAACTCATGTGGGTTGCTTAAAGATTAAAGAAATACTGTTAAATAATGGTCTTTATGTTGAAGAACTTACAGATTTAGTTAGTAAGAATGACGAAATAATTGAGCATCTATCTAACGAGATTATTAGCCAAATGTTCAATTACAAAGAAAGTGTCCAACAGGTTGAAGAAACAATTGAACTTACCAAGAACTTTCCATTTAATATAACAAGGGATAAGAAACACCAAAGTCTAATAGTTTATAAAGAAAGCACAGAAACCAACAGATTAGGTTTTCACATTGACCCTTATGCTTTTGACTCTAAAGACGAACTAGAACTTTTTAACTTTCTACAAAATGAGTTAGAACCAAACGAGTATGTGACTGATATATACTTTACAGGAAATCTTAACGATACAACTCACACAGACTTTTACTTTGAGTATTGGAGTCCTCAAAAGGAACGAGTTTACAATTACTATCCAGATTTTCTTATTGAAACAAGTAAAAGCAGATATATTGTAATTGAAGTTAAAAGTGACAAAGAAAGAACTACTTATGAAGCAAACAAGAAGCAATATGAACAGGGAAAAGATGAACTCTTTGATGAAGTATTTTCAAAAGAACTCGGTTTTAGAGACTTTCAAGAGCTAAACAAAAACTTTGAATATCACATTATTTTTGATGCCAGACTTCAACAAAAACAAAAAGCTCTTGTTGAACAACTGTCGCTCAAATAGAACCACCCTCAAAATTAAAGTATAATACAGCCATACTGCCCTATGTTAGTTAATAAGAATAAATATAAAAATGGCAAGGCGATACTTTACTGTACCGCACTTTGTTCAGAATATAAATATAGAACTATTAGATGCTTACTTTGAACAAGCTAACATTCCATTTCCAGAAAATTTAAGAATAGTTGAATAAGATAACAAATCCAAGGCTAATGATATTGAAGAGCATATCAATGGTTTAGAAGCAGCGAAAAAATATCAAATATCTGCTGACTTTGGAAGAAAAACAAAATGTCTTATGAGGAGTGTATTTTATCAATTATTGAATATGGGGAGACGCAAGGGAAACATCTACAACAGGATATAAACAATCAAGACGGCTATGTAAATCAATCAATGTGCTGTTTTTTAAACTATAAAGATATCATTGAGGGGGTTTCGCAAGTTGCTTACTTTGCTAATTTGAGTACCAAGCTTGTTAGTTAGAACCTTTTGAAGAAGTCAATCGCAGAAGTGTCAAAGGAAGAAATAAAAACAGAACTAGAAAGTGTACTATATCAATACAAAA
>JAGQNX010000004.1 GCA_020427865.1 candidate division WWE3 bacterium | reverse complement strand
CCCTAACTATTTAACAAAAGCACAAATGCACGAATTAGCAACAAACCCTCTTATAGAAATAGGTTCACATACGCTAAATCACGCTACTTTAACGTCATTATCTTCCGATGGTGTTAAATGGGAAGTTATTGGAGCTAAAGATATGTTAGAAAAAGAATATGGAGTTGTAGTAGAATCTTTTGCTTACCCCTATGGATACCATTCTACAGATATTGCCCAAATTGTAGACGGTTCTGGTCATACTAATGCCGGTACTACAGAACAAGGAAATACCTTTACAGATTCCCAAGTATTTTTACTACCCCGGTTGCGTCCTGGTATTTTAACAGGCACTGACTTAACAACTTATATTACTAAAGAGTCTTATCCCAAGACCAATTAAGGCTACTTCTTACAAGTTTTATAGTTTGGCTGACTTATTATTTTTCTTGCTCTACTATTTTATATTAGCCAAAAATGATTTAAGGTTTCCACCACTCCATTTATTAAGAGAGTTCTTATCTTGGTCTAGCTGTACAAATGTGTGCTGATACGTAACTCCATATTGTTTTTTTAGTTCTGTGTTAGTGTCATAGTCTGTTTTTACAACTACTACGTCTTCTGGGAGTTGATTAAGGTTTTCACTAAGCTCTTTATCAAAAGACTTACATGTTGGGCACCAAGGTGCATGGAAAAACAAAACAACTTTTTTACCTTCTTGTAAGAAAGTTTGTACCGTTTTGTCTGAGTACTCTACATAGTTTACGTGTTGTTTTGTAGTTTCAACATTTGGTATAAGTTCTTCACCGTCCTGAACTGGTGTTTGAGTAATTTGCTGTTTGGTTTCGTTGGTGGTTGGAATAGTATTTGTTTTTGGATCTCTTATAGAAAGTAGTAAAGCAAATATAGCAAATACGACCACTACCGAGGCTATGATTTTTGTAGAAAGATTTTGCATACTTTAATTGTAGCACCTTATATAAGTCTTGTTGAAGTTCTCATTTCGCTACCCCAAACAGTTTTTATATGCTAATATCCGCATATTGAGTACTTAATTATCTAATTACATTTTTGACACATATACCTGAAATAACACTTTTTAATTGGTTTCCTCTTTCTCATGTAGGTGGTATAGAAGTTTATTTGTCAGAATTGGTAGCTTCCTTGTCTGGAGAGTTTAAGATCAACTATGTGTTTGGGGGCCCTATTTCGCATAACATAATTTCTGAAAACGTAACTACGTTGAGTTTTCCTTGGTTAAGTCGTAACGCGACTATTCCCGCTTCTATCATAGCCCAGAGTCTAGAATCCAGTTTGATTAGAAACTCTGATCTTTTTATCATACATAACCCCAATGTGTTCCAGACCCCAGTTATAAGTACCTTATTAGACATCCTATGTTCCTATAATACTCCTGTATGTGGACATGTGCATAATATTGGAGCTGAATATATTACTGCCAACCTAATATTGAATCGTTTTACTCATATATTTACTTGCTCGGAATTTATGCGTACAACTTTGCTAAATACGACATCATTAACTATAAATGATATAACAGTACTACCCTATTTAATTGGACTGCCAACTGCTGCTGATTTAGATACGCACCTACTACAGTCGCCTTCTTTTCATATTTTGCAACCTACAAGATTTTGCAATTGGAAGGGTAGCCATCTTTCCTTAGAAGCATGTGTGGATTTGTTAGATTCTGGTTTGGATATAGTGTTTCATCATGCGGGATTATTTGATCCTACTCCTAAATGGGATCCTAGATGGTCAAGAGAGCTGCTTTTAAGGGTGCAAAACTATATGAAAGTAGGAAAAATATTTTTTTTTAAGTACAACTCAGTTGACACCTATAAAACAATGTCGGCTTATGATCTGATTTTACACCCCACAATTGGGGAATCTGTTTGGGGTGATCCTAACCCTATTGCACTCCAACAAGCTGTGCTAATAAATTCTCAATGCATTGGCACTAATTCAGGTAATATACCTAATATCTTGGATAATACACAGCACTATATCGTTGCAGGTACTAATGTGACAGCTCTTCGGGAATCTATTAAGTGGTTTTGTACAAATGGAATACGTGATTTAAAAATTAATTATGATAGTAGTCTATATAATACATTGTATAATGCACATAAGTTGCATGTAGAAACCTATGCTAAGCTTATCTAAAGATAACTATCAGACAGTTGAAATTGTAACATCGGGTAATGCTGAGAGTGTAAGTGTCATTACCCATAATGATATTCCAAATAGACGTCTGATATTGAAAGAATTTCTAGACTTTGACAGTTTTTCGTTAGAAAAATACACAAAAGAGTTATTTTCTTATCAACACCCTAAAATTTTCTATACGCCAAGGCTTTATGCATATAATAATTCTAGAAAAGTTCTCGTTATCGATTTTGTCGAGCATATAACTATTTCGCCTGAAAGCCTAAATTCTCATATACCTAGTATATTGTCTATGTTGCGTGCATTTCACAATTCTGATAGTGACATAAGTTTCCCATTGAGTCTTTCCAAAACCTACCTTCCCGAAGAACGTATCCGTCGTGTACAAAAGCATGATCTTGCTAGGGTATGTCCAACTAACGAGACAAAGTCTTGTGTTCTAGACTTTTTACACAGTCCTACTAGCGATAGATTAGTGCCCTCGCATGGTGATTTTCACATAAGGAATGTGCTGTTTAGTACAACTAAGGACTATTTTTTTATAGATTGGGGATTAGCTCGTTATGCGAGTCCTAACTTTGATTTAGGGTTTTTTGCATATAAAACTTCTATGGGACAGTATATGCCTCGTCTATCTATCTTGGAAATAAATGAACTTCTAAACAACCTTTGCAGATTTTATAAAGATACCTCTAGGAAGGAAATAGTCATATATTTTATATATTGTATGTTGATGGATTTTTATTGGGCGTTGGAGTACAAGGAAAAATTTTCTGATGATGATTACAATACAATTATTACAAATATTCGCGATTTCTTTGCTAATTTTGAAACAAATCTAAAATTTATATGTAGCTAGCTTGGTTAGTGATAATCTTAAGGGCCAGTTACCTTTTTTTATGAAGGCTAATGCTGTTCCTTTAATAAACTCATTAGCTAGCGTCTTTTCTATGTTAAGCCTTGGGTACCTGACATAAGCATAGATTAGCTCTTTCATCGATCTTTTTACGCTAATATATTTTATTATATCCTCCGCACCCCTGAGATGTTCCCATATATAGTATTCTGATTTTCCATATAAGTACGCCTTATGTTTTAATATATCTATATTTGAGTGGGTAATAGGTACATGATACACATTTATCTCTTTCAAACAGTATAAATAATTTCTGTTTGCGGTACTATTTTCCCATCCAAATATAACATCTTCGCCCCCTACACTTACATCTGTATTTATAGGAAATGATTTTTTGATTGCATCTTTTCTTACAATTAATCCTGCTGTGGGAGCCCATGTTGTATGTTCAAATCGTTCCACTAACCCTTTATTACCTGTATGCTTAAAGTAGTGATCCATACCGCTTTTGAGATATCCAATGTCTAACTCGTTGGTACTAGTATCCCTAACAACGTTTAGTGCAAATCCCCATGCATTGGTATTCTTATGCTCGTGTTTTTTCAATACACGCACTAGTCTATCCAAAAACATACCCTTCACATAACAATCATCATCTATAAATAGTATATAGTCTGTACAGGCGTTTTTTATTCCTGTATTTCTTTTGATAGATGCGTTATTAACATTCACTTTAATGTAGCGTATTTTGTGGTTACTTTGGGGTATATCTAACTCTTCATGTCCTATTACAATTATTTCTTTTATTGTTATTTTAGTCGTATCAAGTGAATCCACTAGGTTGTATAGCAGTATTGAACGGTCCTTAGTTGTGGGGACTACTATAGTTAGATCTAGATAATCAGTCACGTACATATGAAAAGTTAGAGTAATTAAATTTTATAAGTTTCTTCTTAGCTTTATTAATGTCATGTATACCAAATAAGTTTAGCTTTGTCTTTTTTTCTATGTTGAAAGTCAAAGATCCTATAAAATAACACATTGTACTTGGTATATAATAAATAACACCTAATAGTGTCCTGTAGTCTAGCGGGATTACAATTAGTGTACTTAGTATTTTACGCCACTTCCTAAACCCTGTCTCATAAAGACCCATTTTTGAATAAGTATTCCTAAATTTTGCACTATAATATCCATGTCCATATTTTCTTCTTAAAATGTCTCTAAGAGTAAACCTAAAGTAATGGTATACAAGTGCCTGGGGTATAAATATAATCTTTCCTTTATGGTGGAGTATCCTAGCCGCCACTTCTCTATCTTCTGCCCCAAAAAATTTAGAATCAAACCCCCCAAGATTTGTAAGAACTTTTTTGTGCAGAATTTGGTTATAGCCTTGAAAGTATTTTATGTATTTGTTTTTTTGAAGATTTTCTAATATTCCAATATTAGTATTAGGGAATATTATTGCAAATTCCTTATATTGTGTCATTTCTTTACATGTATCTGCTTTTCCGTAATATGCTTTCATTTCATTTAAGTATTCATAGTATCCCCATTTAGTATCCCCCCAACATCCTATACCTCCTGCCAATCCCATTACGTCTGTTCTGTTTTCAGTTTCTAACTTTTTAATACAATTTAATACTTCAACGAAATAATTTTTGTGAAATAGTATGTCTACATCCGTGAAAATATTCCATTCTGCGGGTTCTTTTGAAAATAGGTAATTACGTGCACCCCCACAGGTCATGCGTTCTGATTCTATATATGTAGTTATATTAAGGTTATTGTGATTGCTCACTATATCTCTAAACTCTTTTGACTTTTTAGGGTTTTGACAATATGAGAGCAAGATGCTGATAGGACAATTTTCCCTATTTGCATGTCTAAGAGCTACTTCTATATGATTTAGAAAACTATCTAAAAACATAGTGTATGCGGGATGTACAATTAGATTTACTTTTATTTTTGCATCTTTCATATAGTACTTTCGAATCTAGTTACTAGCTTTTATACGCAATTTTCACATAAAAAAACCTCCCAGTAGGGAGGTTAGTCATTAAACTTTGTAGTTTTAATTAAGCCTCCCACATATATTTCTGAATAAGGAGAACATTAACATTTCCAGTTATGCTTGTAATATTTATTGCGTAGTTATTTGATAAATTTCTATAAGGTTTACTCATAAAGCAGGGAAATTGTACCACATTCTGTATATAGAGTCAATATCAAAGTTGTGTCAATATTTAATCTCACAAAGCAAAAAAGAAGTAAGGTTGTTTTTATTATCTTGTAGGTCGCTTGCAACTACATCTAAATCATACAGTTCTGCCAAAATTCTAGGACCCATTACTGCAATATTTTTATCTAATTCTCCTAAGTTAAGTGCTTGTGCAACTTTTGCATGATCAATTAAGTCACCTTCCCCGACAACCAAATTATACTGTGGGTAATCTTTAGCTAATGTTGACTGGCATTGTTTAAATACTTGCGGATGAGCCATTATAGTTTTTATATCCTGCCAATCTACATTTTTCCTTTTCATTATGTGGTGTGAAATTACTATCTCAAATTCTTCTACAATGTTAAATCTATGTTTGGCACTTGCATGTATAGATTCTGCCACTACTCCACCAATGCTGTTATGCATTGCAAACTGTCCAAAATCTATTTCACCTAGTTCTAGTTCTTTTAATACACGCTCTGTAGTATATAAGTATTTTACTTCATACTTTTCTATACCATGTCTGCTAACAAAGTCCCCTAAGGCCTGTTCATTAAAACTTCCTTTTCCTCCTTGAATCCCATAAATAGGTGTTTCTCTTACGATTTTAGGTGGTAATAGTGATGTACTTACTTTTTTATAAGCTTGCCCAATCTCATCTCTCATTTGCTCAGTAAAAGGATTATATGTTTGTAAATCTTTAAATAATTCCCAAGTGTCGTTGCATGTTTGTTCTTTGACTTGTAAAAGTATCTTTGCACCCACTGTGTCTATTGGTGTAGGTTTCATTCCGTATTCTTCAAGAAGTCTGCCAACAAAATGAGTAACTCCTTGTGAGCCTGCTGCCATTCTATCGTGTTCTTCTGCACTCATTTCTATTACGTTTAATCCTTTTGAATTAAAAAATTCAATCCAATATGCATATTCTTCATCCATAGCTGTGTTTTTATCTACCACAATTGGTAAGTTTTCAAACCCATTTTTGCTGCTGTCGGGCCCAAACATTGGATGTGTTAATAAAGCCCTTGCCTGCGTATTTGCTAAAGCTTTATTTAAAACTCCTTTTGCATGAAGTTTTACCGAAAGCACATCGATTAAAAGATTATCTTTAATATAGGGCTTGTGCAGTTCTATTGTTTCTTCCAGTTTAGAAATAGGCAGTGCTAAAAAAACTGTGTTACATGCATAAACTTCTTCTAGTCTTGTAGCTATTGCTTCTTTGTTTACGTTTTGCAACTTTTCTAAGTCTATGTCGTAAACAAAAACATTTTGCATACCTTCTAAAAGTTTATGAAGTGTTTTGCCAAATCTTCCGTATCCTACAATACATGTTGACTCAGAAATAAGTTTTGTTTTGATTTGTGTTTTTGTTTGATTTTTAGTCTGCATATTTTTTCTTAAATTTATCCATAAAAAAAGCCTCCGGTTAAGGAGGCTCTAGTCTTTGTTACCAATTGTTAGGTTACAAAACACCTCCCTTGCATACGGAGTTGCTAAAATAAAAAAAGCTAAATGTGTTTTGCCAGTTATTGGTCATGTTGCAAATTTTAGAGTTTGGATTTTAATTAGTCAAGTAAACTTGTTCAAAATACTTAAATATCTTACTTGCTTGTGGTGTAGGTGTTATTAACTTGGACATCGCGTCTATATTTTTACCCTTCCTATATTCTGGATATAAACTGTATCTGTGCAATACATCTTCTTTTGTAAGTTCAGGATGATTTTGAATTCCATACACATTATTTTTGTGCCTATATGCTTGATTTTGACAGGTATCGTTTGTTGCCAACACAGTAAAGGTGCTTGGTAGGTTATGCACACTATCTTTATGCCCTGCATTTATAAAAAAACTATCTGGAAAGTTACTAAATATTTTGTCCTCTTTACCTTCTTTAGTTAAAAACACTTCTACACTGCCGTTTTCACTGTTTTGCGGTTTTGCTTCTACACTTGCTCCTGCTACATAAGCTACAAGTTGAAACCCAAAACATATTGCAAGAGTAGGAATATCATTTACTAAAATATATTCGATTAGGGGTTTTACTTTATTTAAAGCAGTTAAAACATGCTCCTCTTGTTTAGAAATATCAAACTGCCCCGATCCACCTAAAATAACTAGCCCTACGTCTTGCAAAACTGTTTGAATATTTTGAGGGATTTCGTCCACAAATGGATTTAAGGTTATAACATCTTTAGTTTCTAGCTTACTGCATACGCATTCAACTTCATGTGCTAAAGATACATCGGTTCTAAATTGTACTAGTAAAATGCGTTTTCCCATTGCTTCAATAATATCACAAAGTTACAATGCCTTTATGCAATCAAAACTACAACAAGGAGCGTTTAACGCTATAAACAAATGTTTAGAAGTTAGTCCCACAGATCGTGTTGTTATTATTACAGACCTTGAGTCTAAACATATTGGGGATGCTCTTAAACTTGAAGTAGAAAAACTTAGTGTAGAGCTTGCCTATTTTACTATTGAAGATTTTGTATCTCGTCCCGCAAAAGAGCTTCCCCAGCAGCTAGTTGCTGCTATTAAAAATTTTGCCCCTACAGTTTCGATTTATGCTGCGGACGGAAAAGAAGGTGAACTTCCCACATTTAGACGTCCACTTACAAGAATGCTCATGCGTGAATTAAATTGTAAGCACGCACACATGATTGGTATTACAACAGCACTCATGGAAGATGGTCTAAATCAGGACTATGATCAAATATATAAAGTAACTCACAATGTTGCGTCTGCTGTAAAAGATGCCACTAAAATAACTGTTACGTGCCCTTATGGAACTAATTTAGTGACCCATTTTGACCCTACAAACTTAAAATGGGTATTAGACGATGGAAAAATCCCATATGGTCATATGCACAACTTACCCTCTGGCGAAGTTTATACTTCTCCTGTTACTTCTAATGGTACTTATGTGGCTTGGGTATTAGGAGATCATTTTGCGTCAAAAGTTGGTGTATTAGAACACCCCTTAACTGTAGTTATTGTGGATGGTTACATAACTAATGTATCTGTTGATTCTGCTGCTCCTGCTTTTTATCAAGATTTAGTGCAAGAATTTACTGATTATATTTCTGAATACGAAAACGGCAAAAGGCTTGGGGAATTTGGTATAGGTACACTTGTAGGTTTAACAGGTTTTGTGGGTAATTTATTGCAAGATGAAAAGTTTCCAGGAAGTCACATTGCGTTTGGTCATCCTTATCCTCACGAAACAGGTCAAACATGGGATAGCGAATCTCATATTGATATAATAGCTAAAGATGTAACTATTACATTTGAGGTTAATGGTGAAATTCAAACACTAATGCGTAATGGAGTATTTGAGTCAAAATATCTTAATTAGAGCTAGTTCTGGCGTTATTGCAATCTCTTTTGTATAATCTCTTTTGTACTCGACACTACCCATTTATGGGGGAGTAGCTCAGTGGTAGAGCACCTGGCTTTTAACCAGGGTGTCGCGGGTTCAATCCCCGCCTCCCTCACCAATTTCAATTTGCCCAAAAATAGTGGTCATATCTATAGGCAACTATACTCGCGAATTTCTGATTTTTTTATACTACTCAACCAAGATTTATGTTTAATCGCAGGTGTCTTATAAGTGCTTATTCTTTTACAAAGACTTAAAGATGTTGGTTTTACGCCCGCAATTGCAACGTGTTGTTTGTAATTCTTACTCATTTGACAGCATACCAATTAACGAAACATAATATTAATTATGAATTATCCAAAAAAACTTAATGCTTGCATTACAGCTTTGTTCCTATTTTTTTGTTTTCTGTTAACTCCAAAAAGCACTCATGCCGCTACAGAGATTTATCACGACAACTTTGATGTTTATGACACAAGTGTATGGGAAGCCGTGCCTTCAACCACTGGATCAACTCTAGGAAACTGGCATCCCACTGGTGGGTATTTAGTGCAAGATGCATCTGGTGATCATTTTAAAACGGTTTACAAAGCAAATATGTACACATCACAAGTAGTTGAAACTTCTTTTTTACATAATCCTATAGCTGGATATAACGGAATTACCTTTTGGTATCAGGATGCAAATAATTGGGTTGATATTTATTGTTATCCAACTGCTGCTGATAATGATGTTTGGGTGCTCGAAACAGTTGAAGGCATCACTAGTTTGAGTACTACTGTTCACAACTGTGCTAGAAATGTGGTTCACAAAGTGCGTGTAGAAGCGGATGCTTCTTCAAAAAGCGTTAATGTGTATGTTGATGATGTATTTGTAGCTACGCATATCTTAACTGCTTCATCTGCTTTTGGTTATACAGGTTTAAACAGTGGAAATGGTGGCGGTAAATTTGATTATTTTGATCTATCCGGCACCATTTATGAAACTCCTAATGATGGAACTGGTGGCAACGGCGATGACACTAGTTGTACTGAACGCCCCGATGATTGTGAGGATGAGGATGACCCTGAGAATGATGAAAATAACGGTGATTCTGCTGAGGATGACGAACGTGAATGTAAAGATTTGGAACATAAAAAAGATCATGATAAGTCAAATCATGGGGCTAAACGTATTCAAGGTCATCATTCCAAACATAAGCTTAATCTTAAAAGCTACAAACATAAATTTAATTTAGCTAGTAACTGGGAATCTAAACACCATTAATACTTTACAACTAACCCATCTATGTTAGGGTAAATATATGAAAAAATTTATAGAATTTATAAGAGAGCAGGGTGTAGTAGGTCTAGCAGTAGGTTTTATTTTAGGTGGTTCTGTGTCAAAAGTAGTTACCGCTTTAGTAGAAGATATTATTAATCCTCTTGTAGGGATTCTACTTGGCAAGGTAGGAAACCTAAGTAATATGGTATTAGTACTAGGTAATTCTGTTATATCCTATGGCCATTTTGTATCTGTATTAGTAGATTTTGTAATAGTTGCTGCTGTAGTATATTATATTTTTCGTGGTTTGGGATTTGATAAATTAGATAAAAAAAGCTAGTTATTTGGCTTCTTTTACTCTCATTGCAGCTCTTCCTACTTTATCTCTTAAGTAGTAAAGTTTTGCTCTTCTTACGTCACCTCTCTTGATAACGTCTAAGGCTTCTATGTGTGGTGAAAATACAGGGAAAATTCTTTCGACACCTATATTGTTAGCTCCAATTCTACGTACAGTAAATGTTTTGGATACGCCTTCCCCTTTTTTACTTATGACAATACCTTCATAAGGCTGTACTCTTGTTTTGTTACCTTCTGTTATTCTGTAGTGAATTCTAACGGTATCACCAACACCAAATTCTGTAACAGATGCTACAGGTGTGTTTACATTATTTTCTTGATCTTGTACTGTTTGTTCTTCCATATAAAACCTAACGGAATGAGATTATCAAATTTAGTTGATATAATCAATAGTTAATCAGTATTAACTGCCAACTTTTGATGCAATTTTGCTGTCTACTACAATATCTAACGCACCTTTTGTAATCCCTATTTTAACTGTATCTCCTTCTGCAACAGTGGATTCTATTATCATTTGCGATATTACATTTTCTATTTCTTTTTGAATAAGTCTTTTTACAGGTCGTGCTCCATATTCTTCGCTATATCCGTTCTCAGCCAAATATTCTTTAGCTTTTGGCGTTACGTCTAGTGAAATCATATATTCGTTTAAACGAAGCTGTGTCTTTGCAAGCTCTTTATCTACTATTTGCTTAATATCGTCAATGCCTAGAGCCTTAAATAATACTATTTCATCGATTCGGTTTAAAAATTCTGGTTTAAAAGTATCTTTTAGTGCCTTCATTACTTTTGATTTAATCTCGGAATCTTCTTGATTTATCTTTTTATTCGCGCTATTAAAGCCTATTGTAGCTCTTCGTAGTTCTTCGGACCCAATGTTAGATGTCATAATAATAATAGTGTTTTTAAAATCCACTTTACGCCCTTTACTATCTGTTAGCCTTCCATCTTCCATAATCTGTAACAAGGTATTAAATACATCTGGGTGTGCTTTTTCTACTTCATCCAGCAAAATAATAGAAAATGGCTTGCGTCTTACAATATCAGTTAGTTGTCCTCCTTTATCGTATCCAATATATCCTGGAGGTGCCCCTATCATTTTGCTTACTGAATGTTTTTCCATATACTCACTCATATC
>JAGQNX010000050.1 GCA_020427865.1 candidate division WWE3 bacterium | reverse complement strand
AATATATAATCTACAGCACTACCATGAGGATCGATTAAAGCTAAGCCTTTTCCTGCTTGAATATCTTGCATGGCTAATGCCTGCAAAAACTGAGATTTACCTGTACCAGTTTGACCTACAATATACATATGACGTCTTCGATCTTCTTCTTTAATCCTAATTTCTTTTGTTACCCCTCTAAAGGCAGATGACCCTAAAAATAAACCTTCTTCTGGTACGTTTGTTGGAGCTGCAGACCTACGGGCACCAAGCCAAATAATATTGGGTGTTTGAATATCTTTACTAGGTAAATGAAAGATAGTAGCCATTTCTTCGATGTTTAATGTGCTGGTACGACGCCACAAAGTATAATTAAAAATAGGAATAAACAAATCACTAACTTCAAACTTTCTATAAATGAAATCATGTAAAAACTGGTTTGATTTTTTATAATGTTTTACCGAAAATCTATTATAGGTAACATCGGTAAATTGCTCAAAAGCAGTTTCTAATGAATGAAGATGAGATTGTGCATGAATCTCATCATCTGCAATTGCTATGGCCCTAATTACTACATCAAAACCAGGTTTTTTAATCTTTTTATCAATACCTGCTAAAAACTCGGGATCAATATTTGTGGGCTTTTCGCTTGCGTTCTTAGCCTTTACACTATAAATAAAACTTTGACCTGCTTTACGCCAGTTGTCATCTGAAGGCCTAATTATGTATTGCAACGCAACTACCTCATTTGGTCCAAGTTTGCTCATAGCAGAAGTAATAGGATTTAACGAATCAACTTTAAGTTTGTCATAAGTCTGAATAGGGTAATATCCAGTAGAACTTGTTTTAAGTTCCATAAGCGAAGTATAAGCACCTCTATCCCAAATTTCTTTAGGATCAATAATATCTATTTCGGCATCTGGGTAAGATGCATTAATTTGTTTTTCTACAAGTACCGCAAGCTCATCTGGAGTAACCACATAAAAACCTATACCCTCTTGTTTTGCAATTATTTCAAATGAGATTCTATACGAACCTTTTAGTAATCTTTGCCACCATGTTTTTCTAAAACTAGTTAACCCTGCAAACATAGTTTCTGCAGCAGCTATTTCGTACTCGTTACTTGCAGGTAGCTTTATTTGTAAAAAGGTTAAATTATATTGATGATCTTCAATATACTTATTACGTCTTCGGTTAATAATGTAGTAAAGGGTAAATACTAAAACAAAAACAACCGCAACAACGCTTAAACTTATAATGATAAGTGTGTTAATTAGATTGGCAATATCCATAAGCAGGTAGCATAAAACATGCTAGTTATACATAGTTAAATTGTACAAGTATGAAGGTGTTTAGTACAGAAAGCAGTATTTATTTTTTATGTGCTTTTATGTGATTTATAATAAAGTTAGTTTGAATTTGAAAAGCACTAATTGTTGTATCACAGGCATGTGGTGCTACGCCTCGTCCAAGATCCGTAGAAACTTCGCTAGTTTCAATTATTGGGGAAGTTGCTGTTACAGCTTCGGTAACAACATAAGTATCAGCAGTTAAAACATCGGTAGTAAAAGAGGATTCGACAGTTGGTTCAAATTCTGGAGCAACGGGAACTTCTACAACTTCCGCGTTGTTAGGGCTATGTGGTAAATCAAATTCACCATATTGGGGGTGTAGTTCTACTGCCATAAATCGATTCTACTATAGATGTAACTTAAAACACTATATTAGCGGGCAGATAATACTAAAATGTGGCGTTAAAGTCAATAGACTATGGGTTTTAGTGTGTTTCAACACCTGTAATCATTTCCTCTTCAGTTTTGTCGGCATATTGTGTAGCAACATCTGCAGTAGATATAACATCGTGTTGATTAGCTGCAATAGTAGGAGATATTTCACGAGTATCCACAACTGTAGGCACTTCACTAGCTACTAAACTAGTTAAAGTTTCGTGTTCTTGTTGAGGGATTCTAGCAACTACAGGAGGTACAACAGCCTCAGGTACTCCAATATTTTCACCAAAAATTACAGGCAAATTCTCTGACATATTAAAAGTGTACTATAAAAAGATTAAGAGTTAAATTTATCCGAAACTAAAGAATCAACTTTTTCTAGTATTTGAGCTTTTATTTCGGGGGAGGCGTCCTTTGCAAGCTCTAATAAAGGACCAAGACTTTTTTCTAGTTCATCTAACACAGGCTTTGCCATAGCACGAGCATGTTCATATTTTTCACTGGCAGCATCATAAACTTCTCTACCCTGGGCTAAGTATTTATCACCAACTTTGCGAACCTTTTTGCGTGTTTTTGTACCAGACTCTGGAGCTAATAACACACCCAAAGCACCACCAACAACCAAGCCTAATAACATACCGTTTATATAAGAACCACCGTTATTACAATTACACTTTTCAGTCATCATCGCCTCCACCACGTAAACTTTTAATGCTATTTATAGTTTTAATACCTTCAGATAAAGCTCCTGTAAAACCATGTAAAATTTGGGCAGGATTAGAAACTAAATGGCTAACCTTAGAGGCATCTTCTAAAATGCTGTTGGCTTTTTTAACAGTTGATCTAAATTCTTTTAAAACCATAATTGCATAAAACCCAACAAACAAAAGATTAAAG
>JAGQNX010000049.1 GCA_020427865.1 candidate division WWE3 bacterium | reverse complement strand
ATAGTGCGACTCTTTGACACATATGGTCCGGGACTAAATATAAATGACGGACGTGTAATTCCAACATTTATAGTACAAGCATTAACAGGTATGGATATAACAATACAAGGCGATGGTAAACAAACGCGAAGCTATAGTTATGTTACAGATATTGTTGAAGCACTGTATAAATTAATGGAACGTTCCGGAGTAAATGTTCCTATAAATGTAGGTGGAGAAACCGAAATAGAAATTTTAGAACTCGCAAAGCTAATTAAAAAGTTAACAAAATCTAAATCGAAAATCACATATGAACCGGTATTTTCACAGGATTCTTATAGGAGGAATCCTGATATCACAAGAGCACGAGAAATATTAAAGTGGAAACCAACAACTTCTCTAGAGGCAGGTTTAAAACACACAATAGCCGATTTAAAAAAAGAATTAAGTAACAACTTAATCTAAATAGAGGCAAGCAAAAGAACTAAAACTTTATTCATAATCAAATTCATGTTTTCATTAGTGTATGCTTAGATATATTTTATTGGGTGTAGTACTTTTACTAGCTGTGGATGTAGGCAGAGGACTATACATGTATTCACTGTTATTTAATAAGCATCTCTTAGAAAAGAGTGTATATGAGCTGCCCACAAATAGCTCGAAAAATATAGTACTATTCGTTGGAGACGAAAAGGACATAGACCATTGGGTCCCAGAACAAGGTTACAAACTAACTTGGACATCTAATGCACAACTTTACCCTAAAATCTATCAAATTTTGCAAGCTCAAAATAATGTAGATAAACAAAAGACTTATAGCGTATTAAATGTTCCAAATGACCTTAGCACACAACCTTTTTTGTTACTTGAAATAGAAAATCTCGCAAATCTTAAACAAAATAAAGGTAGAATTACCTTTACAAATAAACATCCAAATTTTCTAGTAAGACTATTACAAGGAAATTTTATGATATTACAAGTAGGAACAACCTATACACGAGAGGGACCAGATGCACTCGAAAAAGAAATACTAAACTATTATGAAAATATCCACAGACAGCAGCCAAACACATCAAAGCTTTGTAGCATAAACATAGATACAGTTAATACACAAAACTCTTACTTTAAAATTTTATCGGCAGAATGTAATCCTACAGAAAGTCTTGTAGTAGAGCTTAAAAAAGAAACACATATAGTAGGTGAACAAAATTTAAAACGGTGGTTACAAGGTCTGGGAATAACTCTTTTGGATAATCAAATTAAATACGTTGTTAACTAATAAGAGTGATGCTATGATTTTTATATGAGTAAACAAACACTTTACATTTTAGTAGGAACTGTTTTAGTGATTTTACTGGGGTTAATGGGATACTTTTATTACGCTAAAGAAATTTATACTCCTATAAGCGGTGATACACAAAATCCAGAAATTGCGAGGGAAGACAAACTAAACACTTTAGATAACTTTACACAAGAAGGCAAAAATGCTTTTGAACTCCAAGCACAATTAAAAGCAAATGAAGTTTTGCAATTTAGCGAACCATTGGCAGCTAATTTTTCCAAAGTAGTGGAAGCACCATTACAAATAAAAATGTATGAAGCCCAAGGTAATGTAATTTGGGCAGAAAGCGAGGAATCATCAGTTATACGTTTAGAAGATGTTTCTATGATAAATGGCCCAGAATTACATGTGTTTTTAGCTAAGGGTATGGATTTAAAAAACGCAGTGGATTTGGGAGAGATTAAATCTACAGAGGGAAGTGCAAATTATGCGTTTGACAAATCTTATACTAGAGAAGAATACAATACAGTACTTGTAGCTTCTAAATTCTTTGGCATAGTTTATTATTACGCCAATTTAAAATAACGTTACTATATCCAATTATATTTAAACTATAGAGAAACCCTAGCTATGCTATCTTTTTGTTCAATTTGAGTAGGGGCAATGCGTTGGCCAGGCATAGAAGTATTAGTAGAATTTGTAGCTTGAGGCGAGGCAGTCGCAGCTTCAGGATTAGTGGAGGAGGTTGTAACTGCATTTTGAACGACATCTTTTACATCTTTTACAGGGTCCTGACCACCTGACCCAAATATACCAACCCCAGATGTAACAACTTTTGGATCAACCGTGACTTCGGCCTTAGGAAGGGGAGCGGAAGCAACCTCTACTAAGGGCACATAAGATTCTTCGGACTCTTCCACAAGTCCAAAAAACTTTTTTAACTCTAGTGAAAAACTCATAAATTTATATTACAACAATACCACAAGGACTGCATCTATAAATCTAAAATATAAAAATAAGTATTGTCTGATTAAAATTAAAAGACGTAATGCTACAATTAAAATAGATATGAATCTAACTAAAATTAATTCAAATTATATACGTAACCTTATATTTGGAGCAGAAGACAGTTTAGTATCAAGTGTTGGCGTACTATTTGGTATTGCAAGTGCAGGAGTAACAAGTACTCAAATATGGTTAACAGGTTTAATAGTTATTTCGGTAGAAGCTTTATCAATGGGAGCGGGGGCATATTTATCAGAAATAACAACATATGAGGTTAATGGTAAAAAAAACAAAAAAGACAATCCTGTTATTGACGGTATAATAATGTTTACTTCATATTTTTTTGCAGGCTTTATTCCATTAATTCCATATAAACTTGTTAATCCTCAACAGGCTAAGTTTTTGTCAGTAGTTGTCACATTGGTGGCATTGTATGTGTTGGGATACGCACCACAAAAACAACATAAATCAGCAATACGAATGCTTGTTATAGCAGGACTCGCAATAGCAGTAGGATTTGTAGTAGCACTTATTTTTAACATCTAATTGTGCTAGAATTTACTAGCATGCCCACTGCATCTAAAGTAGACAATGATTCTATAACTTTCTTAGGTTACCAAAAAGAAATCCCAAAGGTTTCAAATATTTGGGAACAAGATATAGAAGAAGTAGCATCTGTACTTTTAGAACCCACAATTACTTATTCAACACAAAGTACAAATCGTTTTGAAAATATTAAAGAAGCTTTAAATATAAAAAAGCGGTTTTTGAACTGGTATTTTGATACAAAGGCCACACTTAGTTTATTTTATGTACCAATAATTAAACACAATCTAGCATTAGTAAAAGAAGGTGCATCTAAAAGTGTGTTACTTACTAAAATAATACCCTTTTGGTGGTTTGGTATTTCGGGAGTATTTTCTATATTTTTAACTACCTATGCACTAATAAATTTGGATAGCTTGGTGGGTAAAGTAGAACCTAAATATTCTACATATTCTTCAAAACCAAAAGTCGCTGGAATCGCTACACAAAACTTAGAAAGTGGAGACGCTAGAGCTGCTAGAATTAACGCAATTTTTTCTATGTACGAATGCCCAATACAAGGCAAAGGCGATGTATTTGTAAAAGAAGCAGATAAAAATAATATACCTTATTGGCTTGTTGCCTCTGTAGCTTTTCAAGAGTCTACATGTGGTAAATACACACCTTATGTAAATGGAGCACCTACTCATAATCTATACGGATGGGGAGTTTGGGGTGACAATGTAGCTAAATTTGACACCCTAGACGAGGGAATTGAAGTGGTATCCGAATATATGAACAAGAGATTTTACTCACAGGGAATAACAGAACCATGCGATATCATGAAGGTGTATACACCTCCATCACAAGGATCGTGGTGTGAAGGAGTAAAGTTTTTTTGAGATAAAATTACTCAATTTGAAGGCTCCCAACAAAACTAATAAGGGGTTTTAATCCTATAATGGCAGTCTTTTAACACGTTACTATTAACTTTATAAGTCAGCAAATTTAAAAGATGGCAGTACGGCAAAGTGTTGTACAAAGTAGAGTATGCGGGTATAATTACACCTGTTGAAAACTAAGCTACTCTTTTGGTTTTGCATGTAGCAAAACTTGTTTCTTGCCCCCTCTAATTCTTTTCATAAATAGTCATTTTAAGTAATACCGATGCATTCTAAATACTTAAATAACTGCCCTTTGACTATATTGTGCAAAGAAATCGGAGGATTATGAAAAAAAAGAAACAAAAGAGTGCTCTTGAGAATCTTAATAAGATACTCAGCTCAACAATAAGCAAATATAGAAAAGCACTTAAGAGTCTTGTAAAAAAAGCAAGAAAACACAATTTAAAATATATTACACACAACCTTGTTGTTGTTATGACCTTACTTACGGTAACGGCAAATTTATCTATTCCAAAAGCTAATGCACAAACAAATGAAACACAATATGCTAGCAAATTGAATGTAGATAAGTTAAACAACATAACATCTAGAACTGGTTTTTTTGCAGATATAACTGCCAAGACATTACCTCTATTAGACATCCAAATTCCATCTATTATAGATTTAAAAGAGAAGTCAGAAGTTGAAAAAGTAGCAGCAGAAGTAGAAGAACCTAGCCCACAAGCTAATAACTCTGGAACAGGTGACGAGCTTAAAATAGTAGAAGATGACGCCTTTATTATAGAAGGTGTTAAAGTTGACCGTGTTAAAACCCTAGAAACATTCTTTAAGAAATATAACTCACCGTTGGCTGCGCATGCGCAAACTTTTGTTAATGTAGCAGACCAATACAACATCGACTATAGACTCTTACCTGCAATTTCTTGTATGGAGTCCACATGTGCTAAATTTATGCCACATGAATCTAACAACCCTTTTGGTTGGGGAGTCTATGGAAACAGTTATATTAGTTTTGCAAACTATGACGAAGCTATTGAAACAGTGGGTGCAGGTCTAAACAAGGGATATTTTTCTAAGGGTCTAGACACCATAGAAGAGATTGCACCAGTATATACTCCACCTAATTATGTACACTGGCAAAGTGGAGTTAAATACTTTACAAATAAGATTAGTGAAATTGAACAACTAACTTCTACTGTAACAACTATAGAAACAAACACTACTCTGTAATTTAAGCTTGCCATGTTAGATATTCTTAGTCTTTTCTCACAAATTAAAACTGCTATAATCGTTTTACCCTTTGATACAAAGGTGTTTTTGGGCAAGTGGCGGAACTGGTATACGCGCACGGCTTAGAACCGTGTTC
>JAGQNX010000048.1 GCA_020427865.1 candidate division WWE3 bacterium | reverse complement strand
TTATAATGGACCAAAATGCCGTCTTTGTAGAAGAGAAGGTGAAAAATTATACTTAAAGGGTGCTCGTTGTGAGAGTGAAAAGTGTGCTATGAACCGACGTCCTCAAGCCCCAGGACAACACGGAAACTCAAGAAGCAAATTGACTTCTTTTGGTCAGCAGCTTCGTGAAAAACAAAAAGCAAAAAAAATATATGGTGTTTTAGAAAAAACATTTAGAATTTATGTAGATAAAGCAATGCGTTCTAACGATGTTACAGGGCAAGTGTTAATGCAGACTCTTGAATCTCGTTTTGACAATATGGTTTATCGTAGTGGTTTTGCTGTTTCCAGAGCCCAAGCACGTCAGTTTATTAGAAGTGGTTTATTTACTATAAATGGGAAGGTAAATACCATTCCTTCTACACAGTTACGTGTAGGTGACACTCTTAAACCACTTGATTTTAATAAAATTCATTTACGTGAAGGTTTTTCTTTACCAGAATGGTTACTTGCAAATGTCAAGGACCGCTATGTTCAATATGAAAGAGCCCCGTTGTTAGATGAGCTTTCTGATAACGTAAATGTACAGTTAATAGTTGAATACTATTCAAGATAGTTTTTAAAAGGAGTTAAATGAAATTATTACCACAAGATGTAAACATCAAAAAAGTATCACACAAAGGTAATGAAAGCGTGTTTTCGTTTAGTCCACTTCCTACCGGATTTGGCCATACCTTAGGTAATACCTTACGTCGTGTTTTACTTACTTCGTTAGACGGTGCTGCCGTAACACAATTAGCTATAAATGGTGCTTCTCACCAATTTACTACTGTGGAAGGTGTACAAGAAGATGTAGTAGAACTTACACTGAATTTTAAACAATTAAGAGTTAAGTCTTATTCCCAAAATCCTGTAACTCTTAAGATTAGCAAAAAAGGGGCCGGTCCAGTAACTGCTGCCGATATTGAAACTAATGCTGAAGTTGAAGTCTTAAATAAAGATCTACACCTCGCTACACTTGCTTCCGATAAGTCAAAATTAGAAGTTGAACTAGTTGTAGAAACTGGTATTGGCTATTCTCCAAGTGAAGACCGCGAAGTTTCTAAAGTAGGAGTTATTTTGTTAGATGCCTTGTTTTCACCTGTAATTAAAGCTCACTATGATGTAGAGCCTGCACGACTTGGTAAAAATGTAAATTTAGACAATTTAGTATTAACAGTCCAAACTGATGGTAGTATATCTCCTGAAGAGGCTGTAAAGTCTGCTTCTACAGTTTTACGTGATTTTTTTCATAAGTTTTCTGATGGTACCGATCCTGAAGATGCTGTAGTTGTCGTTTCAGATGTCGAAGTCGAGGAAGCCAGTGTTTTAGCTCCTGTATCGTCTGAAGATGTATCTTTAGAAGAGTTAAGACTCCCAACTCGTACTATAAATGCATTAAGAAAACACGGAATTAACACCTTACATGAATTAGCTAATAAATCTTCAGATGATTTAGCTGATATAAAAAACCTTGGTGAAAAATCAATACAAGAAATAAAAAAATTGTTAGATAAAGAAGGTTTAAAGTAATATGCGTCATAGAGTAGGCAAGAAAAAAATGAATAGAGATACTTCACATAGAAGTGCCTTGTTAAAGAATTTGTCTACTTCTTTAATTGAAGCCGAATCTATAGAGACCACTATAGCCAAGGCAAAGTTTGTTAAACCTTATGTTGAAAAGTTAGTTACAAAAGCAAAATCTGATACAAGTTTTACCTCTATTAAGCGTGTCTCTGCAAAGCTAAATAGTAAGGACGCGACTAGAAAGCTCTTTACACAAATAGCTCCAAAGTACGTTGATAGAAATGGTGGCTATACTAGAATAATTAAATTGGGTAAGTTTAGAGATGGTGATAATTCTGAGATGGTAAGACTGTCTTTTGTTGAAGATACTAAAAAGATAACCAAAAAGGAGAATGAATAATGCAATTTAAAACAACCGTAGCAAAACAAAATTTAGAATCTGTTGATTGGCATCATATTGATGCTACGGATATAACACTCGGTAGGTTAGCTACAAGAATATCTAAAATTTTGCTGGGAAAGCATAAAGCATTATATAGTCCTAATGTAATATCTAATGACAAGATTGTTGTTACTAACGCAAAATCTATTGCAGTAACAGGTAATAAACTATTAGACAAAATCTATTATAGACACACAGGTTTTCCAGGTGGTATTAGAGAGACTAACTATGGACAAATGCAAGAAAAGGATCCTACTAAAGCTTTAAGATTAGCAGTTAAAGGCATGTTGCCAAAGAATAAACTTAATAAAAAGCGTTTACTTAATCTATATATCTACGGTGATAATATACACCCACATGGTGCAAATTTAGCAGAAAGAACAACTAATGACTAAGGATAATGTCGATACTAAAGTTAATGTAAAGTCCGGATTTAGGTCTGGTACTGGTCGTAGAAAAACTGCAGTAGCACGTGTTTTCTTATATTTAGAAAAAGGTGAATTTACTGTAAATGGAGTTGATGTTGAAGAATATTTTCCTTCGGAACAAGCAAGTTTAGAATGGCAAAAGCCTTTTCATATAGTTGGTATTTCACACCCCGGATCTAAATTTAGTGCCACTGTTAAAATTGTTGGTTCTGGTAAATCTGCACAATTGGGTGCTTTAGTTCATGGTATATCTCGTGCACTAGCCCAGATTGATCCAGAATATAGTTTGTTACTTCATAAAAATGGTTTACTTACACGTGACTCTCGTATGGTAGAGCGTAAGAAATACTGGTTACGTAAAGCTCGTAAATCTCCTCAATACTCTAAGCGTTAATTTATTGCTACAAGTATAGATTTAATCTCACTTATTGTGGATTCTATTGCCGCTAGATTTTTTTCTATTTCTGATTTGTCAGTGTTTGTGAGTCTTGCAAATGAGACACCATAAGTAATTGTTATAGCCTCTATAATTTTAGTAGATGGTATACACTTACCTGTTTCATAAGCTGAAATAGTTTTCCCTGATACCCCAATCTTTTCTCCAAATCTGCGTTGTGATAATTTGTTTGTTTCTCTTATGATTTTTATTTGATTTCCTAATTGCATAACAAGTCTATTGTACATAGAAGTCATAATATTGCAATATACATTGTAACAATATATATAATGATGTTATGACGACAAAAGAAAAAATACTTTTACTTGAACCTAGACATTTGACAGATACAGAGTTGTTGAGTTTACTATTAGTTGGTTCAGGTAACACCATAGAAGACTCTACAGAAATATTAAAAAGGTGTGGAAATTTAGCAAATTTTTTATCTTTGAGCATCCCACAAATGATCTCATTTAAAGGTGTGGGTATTTCTACTGCACTTCTTTGTAAGTCCTTATTAGAAATATGCACACGTATCCACTCTGACACCCGTGTTACAAAGATAACTACCGCACGAGATGTATTTAATTGCGTTAAATCAACGCTTTATGGTAAAAGCCGTGAACATTTGCTTTTACTTAGTTTGGGGAGTCGTAACAATTTATTAGGGTGTGATTTGATATCTATTGGTACAGTAGATGAAACTCTTATACATCCTAGAGAAATCTTTAAAACAGCTATATTAAGGTCTGCTAGCACAATCATTCTATGTCACAATCATCCTTCTGGCGACTGTACCCCAAGTAGCGAAGATATACAAATTACACACGATATAGCGGAACTCGCTTGCGTATTTGGAATAGGTTTTATCGATCATGTAATTGTTTCTAATACTAATTATTTTAGTTTTCGGGCAAATAATGTAATTAAAAGAAAGGAGGTGAGCGCATGACAAAACTATACATTTCATTGTTAACATCTATGTTGTTTTTGTGTTTTGGTATAGGTGTAACATATGCAGCTTATAGTTCTTTAGCTACTGTGTCCAGCAACAAATTTACTGTTACAGGTTCAAGTTTGGGGTTACTGAAGGACTTAACAAAAGGTGTAGGTAGTTCCAATATAGTAACTAAATTAGAAGGTAGAGACTATTCTCAGGTAACTTCTGGATGGTCACACGACTACTTAGTAAAAGTACATAACGGAAATTCTTCACCGATCAATTTAGGATCCTATAATTACTATGTTACGACAAACGATGTAGATGACTTAAGATACTATCTGAATGTAGAAATATTTGATTGGGATGATTCCAATGACAATGGTTTGTTAGATGAAGCTGAATTAGGTAAATCTTATGATAAAAAATCTTTTGTTAAGTGGAAAACACAGGGGTATTCTTTAGGAGAACTTAAAGAATCTACCACAAGAGGCTTTGTGTTACGTTTTTCTGTTGATTCTATTGCAGATAGCAAGTTAGGTGCCACAGGTATGTTTGACTTCGAGTTTGTGGATATACCTAGAGGTGAGTAGTTAAAGCTTACTCCTGCCCAGCCTCTATTATTTTGATAAGCTCATCTGCTTGTCTTATTCTTTGCTCTAACCCACTCCTCCTACTTATGCCCAGTGCTTGGTTTACTGAATCTAGTGCCTCTTCTTGAGTGCCCAAACTATTAAGTATCGTAGCTTTGGTTAAAAGTAAACCCGATTCCCATACGTCAAGTTTCATCTGACCGTCTTTGTTATGTAGTTCTGCTGCGTATCCGTTATTTAGGGCCTGTATACCCTCTTCTACAATGGCTAGTGCTTCTTGTGTGTTACCTAATTGAAAAACAATATTAGCTTTGGTATTAAGTGGCCATGCCCTGTGTGCTTCTGTTCCCGGTAGGTTTTCCAATGCTTGGTTGACTCTAGTTAATGCCTCGTTTAGTAAGGTTTCTTGTTCTGCAGCTGTAGCGTTGACTGCCATGTCTTTAAGTGCACCTGCTAATTGAACTTTTTGTATAGCTATACTTGCAGGGTTTATAGAAGCATCTGCCTCACCAATTTCTATGGCTTCATTAGCTATTTGTAACGCCTTAGCCCTGTTGACTTGGGGCTCGATTCCGTTATCGGCAAGTAATGAATAACAAATCCTTATGTGCCCTCGTACATCCATTCTTCCTTTGATTGTGCCCTGTTCGTCATCCCACAACATTACTTGTAAAAAAAGCTCTAAAGCTTCATTTATCTTGCCTGTTTCACGTAGCTGTTGTGTGCTTTCTTTCACTGTTTCTCTTGTCTCTTTGCTCGCATTTAAGTCTAGTGTTTCCATACATTAATTATACACTAAGCTAATTTTTAATAATTTTGGTATTCTATAAGTATGTATTATGAACTGCCTAATTATGGATATTTGTTTGTTAAATGGTGGTTTATTGGTTTTCCTAAAAAACTAGTTCGTTCTGGTGTAAATGTCTTAAAACTCTTTAACAATGACTTTTCATTAACACTTAACATTAAGCTGTTATTTGTACCTTTATTTAATGATTACACATTGGTTGGCAGGTTTATTGGTGTTTTGGTCCGCTTATCTTTTATATTCTTGTCTTTACCAATTTCTATAGTGTTAATGTTATTAGTCTTAATTATGCCTGTTTTTTGGCTAGTTATGCCCATACTATTGGTTTATTACATGAGCTATTGGTTTTTATTAACCCCATTTGTTTTGTTTGGACTATGGTATTTCTTTTCTAAAAATCTTGCCGTAACTACAATTGCAAAAACTTCTGAATCTAATTATCTTAATGCTTTTAGGCCTAATGTACTAAAGCATCTTAATGGTTTTGGTTCTGGAAGTACTTATTTGTCTAGATTTTTTAACGATGCTCAGATATCTACCTTGCTTTCTAAACTTGAAATATCTTCACCTGCATTAGTTTCTGCACTTTCTTCCAGTATTAGTAAATCTTTGGTGCAAAGTCTGTCTCGTGAAGCTTATACGTATGCTAAAAGTACTGGTACACGTTATGTTGAAGCGGAGCATTTATTTGTAGTTTTATTTAAATCCTTACCCAATGCTGACATAGTACTTAGCTCATTGGGATTAAAAGTGGAGTACATTGAATCTTTAGTTTCTGGTGTTTTGTTATATAGAGAGCGTAAAGAAACATGTCATTTTTGGCAGGATGGGTATGTTGTTCCTCAAATGGGGGGTGTTAATCGTACACTTACTGGAAGAGTGACTAAATATTTAGATAGTTTTTCTACAGATGTAACAACGGAGGCAATGGGTAATAAATATAATAAATTTGTAGCACATGCAAAAGAGCTCGAAACAGTAGCGCAACTTTTAGATTCACATTCTAATGCTAATGTACTTATTTTAGGAGAGCCCGGTTCTGGAAAATCCTTTTTAGTTGGTGCCCTAGCCAATGAGATATTACACGGTACAAAATATGAGGGTCTCAAGTTTAAAAGAATAGTACGTGTAGATGCTGGCTCTTTAGTCGCGGGTGCCTCTAGTCCAGCTGCTATAGCTGAGCGTATTAAAAACATAATGGAAGATGTGCAGGGTTCTCAAAATATAATTTTGTTTTTAGACGAATTTCATGAACTATTAACGACAGGTGGTGGTGAAAATGATATGGGTACTATTTTTTCTATTCTATCTCCTTACTTAGAAAGTTCTAATCATTTTGTAGCTACAACTGATTTAGCACACTATAGAAAGTACATAGAAGGAAATGGTACTTTTACACGTCTTTTTAATACTGTAGAGCTTAGTGAAGTGTCAGTGAAAGATACTTTAAAGGTACTAGAAGGGTTTGCTCTAGATTTAGAGCGTGAATACGACGTGACCATAACATATATGGCACTAGTTAAGACTGTAGAACTGTCTAAAAAGCTAATACATGATAAGGTTTTTCCGGATAAAGCTGTAAAAATGCTACGCCGCACTGTGCTTAAAGCTGATAAAGGAGCACGCATAACCTCCACAGAAGTTGAACAAGAAATTTCGACATTTACGCATGTGCCAGTTACAGATGTTTCTTCTGATGAATCTGCAAAACTTCTTACTATAGAAGATTCAATGAAAAAAATGGTTATAGGTCAAGATTTTGCAGTAGCTAAGGTTGCTAAATCCTTACAACGTGCCCGTATGGGTATTAGAGATGAAACTAAACCTATTGCTAGCTTTTTATTTGTAGGTACGACTGGTGTCGGTAAAACTCAAACAGCTAGAGCGCTCGCCCAGAATTATTTTGGGGGTGTAGCTTCTATGATAAGACTAGATATGAGTGAGTATCAACAAATAGATAGTATGGATAGACTAATTGGCAGTCCCGATGGATCTACACGTGGTCTTTTAACCGATGCGGTACGTTCTAGACCATTTGCACTTGTATTACTTGATGAAATTGAGAAAGCACATCCAAATATTTTAATGGCTTTTTTACAGGTATTAGATGAAGGTCGTCTAACTGATTCTGTCGGGACCACTGTTGATTTTACAAATACTATAATAATTGCAACAAGTAATGTGGGTTCATTAGAACTTCAAAAATTATCAGAAGAAACAAATTTTAACATTTTAGAAGAAAAGGCATTGTTAGCTGTTAGGTCTAAATTTGCTCCAGAATTTATAAACAGATTTAGCGGTGTTATTGTGTTTAAACCTCTTTCAAAAGACGCAATAAAAGCAATCGTAGGCATAGAGTTACAACGAGTAACAAATCTTGCACAAGATAAGGGTGTAAATATAACTTATACTTCTGAACTTATTTCTGAAATTGCAGCTCGCGGATTTGATTCTAAATATGGTGCTCGACCTATTGCTAGAGTAATAGAAGACTCTGTCGAGTCTTATTTGGCTGTAAAACTTTTGTCCAAAGAAATAACTATGGGTGATAGTGTAACTTTAGGCATAGAAGTGTTTGAGTGATATACTTTTCGCATGGATAATCCACAACAATCACTAGATCAGTTAAAATCTGCTTTAGACATATTAGGTAAAGAAAAGCGTATATTACAGCTCAAAAGTTTAATGGAAGACCCTACAGTGTGGTCTGACTGGGAAAAAGGTAAAGAAATCTCACAAGAACTATCGCTACTTCAAAAAGAAGTAGATGAATATTACATGTTGCAACTCTTATTTGAGGAAGGTGAACTTGCACAATTTGAGAATGAATTTAAAAAAGCAGAATTAGCTTTGTTTTTAGGTGGTCGTCATGATAAGTCAAATGCTGTGATTACTTTAAGTGCTGGTCAAGGTGGTACTGAGGCTATGGATTGGACATCCATCTTAACACGCATGTATCTTAGATATGCTGAACGCCGTGGCTGGGAAACAACTGTATTAAATATAAATGAAGGTGACGAAACAGGTTACAAGACATTTCAAATGGAGGTATCTGGTAAATATGCTTATGGCTATTTAAAAAACGAAATGGGTACTCATAGGTTAGTACGGCAATCACCATTTAACTCTGATAATTTACGCCAGACTTCTTTTTGTAGAGTTGAGGTTATACCTCAAATAGATGATACTGTTGAAGTTGACCTTAATCCTAGTGATGTCGAATTTGAAGCTTTTAGAGCGGGAGGTCCTGGGGGTCAAAATGTTAACAAGGTTTCTACCGCGGTACGTTTGCGGCATATTCCCACAGGGTTAGTTGTAGAGTGCCAAGAGGAGCGTAACCAATTAAAAAATAGAGAAAAAGCTATGCAAATGCTACGTTCCCGTTTGTACATAATGGAACAAGAAAAACTTGAAGAAACCCAACGCGAGTTAAAGGGTCTTTATATTGCTCCTGAATGGGGAAGCCAAATTCGAAACTATGTTCTACACCCTTATAAGTTAGTTAAAGATCTACGTACAGGTATCGAAAGCACTGAACCTGATAAAGTACTAGACGGAGATTTAACTGCATTTATAGAAGCTGAAATTAAATTGTAATTATTTGAACAAGTTGCTCAATGTACTAAACAGTTTTAACAAGTCTTGGTATTGGTAGTTTAAGTAATTAATATATATTATTAATGCTATAAATATTACTGCTGTTATCAAAGTCTTTGCTAAGTCCTGTGCTAAATATGCATGTTCATTTTTAACTGTCGGTGTCATAACTTGCTCTGTCGTTATACTATTTTTTAAGTGTTTAACATTGCTAACTGGTGCTACAGCACTTTGTACTTTTTGTAATTGCTTTTTTCTTCTTTGTATTTTATTTGCTGATTTATTAAGTGACATTGCCCTTATGATAGCAAATACTCCTGCAATTTAATATAGACAAACCATGTACCCAACACTATAATGCACATAGTACTATGAACGAAATTAACAATCTTAAACCCACAGAGTCTTCAATTAACTCTCATGAGTTTACCTCCCCCGTAATAACAACATCCCCAAAGAAAAAACTTTTTGTATGGGGCGGTATTACTTTAGTTATTCTTGCATTGTCCGTTGCTGCTTATTTTTTTATTATAAATTCTTCGATATCCATTGATTCCTCCGTTAAAGATGTTGTAAATAATGTAGGTAAACCTGCTGACCCTAGAACCATAATGAATCCTATTACAGGTATTATGTATACCCCTGAACAAGCTTCTTCTTGGATAGATATTAGACCTTTAAGCGTTATGATTAATAATTTTATAGATGCAAGACCCCAGTCAGGTATTTCAAAAGCAGATATTGTTTACGAAATAGTAGCTGAAGGAGGTATTACTAGATTCTTAGCATTTTATTTATCTGAAACTCCCGAAAAAATTGGTCCTATAAGAAGTTCTCGCCATTATTATTTGACTTATGTTAAAGAACTTGGCGATGCCATGTATATGCATATTGGTTATTCTCCTCAGGCATTGGAGGCTATAGATACACTCAAGATTCGTAGTTTAGGTAGGGGTAATGCTCCGTTTTATAGAGATAATCCTCGAAATGTGGCTTCAGAACATACTGCCTACGCCAACGGGAATACGCTTCGCGAACATGGGTACGGTTTGGGATGGGAAGGTAAGCGTGATTTTGAACCTTGGAAATTTAAAGATGATTCCCCTGTAGATATAAGCAATCCTCAAATTGATACATGTTCTATTACTAAAGCATTTTGTAAACCCTTAACAATTGATTTTTGGTATGAGGGTGATTATACCGCCTTTTTTAAATACAACCCTTCTACAAACAGTTATTTACGGTTTACAGGATATGACTTAAATGGGGATCCTGTTACTCATGTAGATGAGCTAACAAATACTCAAGTAGAAGTTAAAAATGTAATTGTTCAATTTGCGGATGAGGAAGCTATATTAGGTGATGATAAAAACAGGTTGGACTACACATTGATTGGTTCAGGTAGCGGTATAGTTTTTATGGATGGAAGTGCCTTTAATGTAACTTGGTTAAAAGAAGACTTGGATTCTCGTACACGTTATTACGACGAAAATGGTGAGGAAGTAATGTTTAATCGTGGTAAGATATGGGTCTCAATAGTGCCAAGTAGGAACACCGCCCAAGTAGTTTATTAATTTTGAATTGGCCAATGTCCCTGGCTAAAGTGTTATGTTAAAAGACATTTTTGTATCAACAGTAAGAGTTAAATTACTCAAAATATTATTGCCCCAATCAGACAGTGAATTTCATGTACGTGCCCTTGTACGTTCAGTCGGTACTGAAATAAATGCTGTACGTAGAGAACTAACGCGTCTACAAAAGATAGGACTCTTAAAAAGACGTCCTAGTGGAAACAAGGTTTATTACAAAGTAAATACGCATTCTGTATATTATCCAGAATTGCTTTCTTTAGTGTCTAAGGAAATGGGTTTGGGTAAAGCTATAATAGAAAACGCAAAAGCCTTAGGTGATATAAAATTTGCCGTATTATCCAAAGCTTATAGCAGAGGTAGACAATCTTCTATGTTGGATATTGATTTATTAATAATAGGGGATGTTAATTTAACTGTTTTAGAAAAGATAATTAAGGATGAGGAGTCTAAGACCGGAAGAGAAGTGCACTATACAGTGCTAAGTGAAGAAGAATTTTTGTATCGTAAGCGTAAAAATGATAATTTTATAACAAGTGTTTTGGCCCAAAGTAGAACAATGCTACTAGGTGACGAAGAAGCCTTTTGTAAGTTATCATAACCCTGCTAATATTTTTTTGCTAAGCCATAAATATGAAATTATATCTAAAGCTAGTATTTATATCTATTATTGCTACTCTAAGTTTGCTTATAACGCTGCCTAGAGTACCGCTTAATTTTTCTATAGCAGGTAA
>JAGQNX010000047.1 GCA_020427865.1 candidate division WWE3 bacterium | reverse complement strand
AGAGGGTGCTGTTTTACAATTTGGGCAAATGAAAGGTTTATACCAAACAATATTCCTACAAAGGTATATATCTTAGTCACTCTTTGGACAGAAGCTTTCATTAGTTGATTTTAACAAAATATTTAGTGCTAAAATACTATTAATATGAACTGTTTCACAAAAACCTGCTTATTTTTAGGAGTTGGTATAACATTAATTTTATACAAGCCAATTCCTACAATGGCAGCAGAATTTGGAGAAGCTTGCGTATTTACGGACACTATAGAATATAAGCAATACCAAAATCCAGCCCCATGGGAAGCTAAAAATAACAAATTTGGAATTTATACTTATGCTGAGGAAGAGGTGTTAATAGATCTAGCCGACAACCTAGTTAATTCCAACGGAGGTGATTGGGGATACGTTTTAATCCCCTACAATGTTAAAGATAGAGATACCTCAAAATGGGAGAAGGTTTTTGACAAATTAAACAAAAAGCACCTAATTCCTATAATACAGCTACATGATGTTGATGTTAAACATTATAAAATCCAAACAAAAGAAGCTGCTTTGTTTTTGAACAAATTTTTATGGCCAATCAAACACAGATATATAAGCGTTTACAACGAACCCAATGATGATGCTTTTTGGTATGGCGACGCTAACCCTAAAGAATATGCCGAAATATTAAACTACACAATTGACGCGTTTAAACAAGTGACTCCAAACTATTTTATGCTAAACGGAGCATTTAATGTAAGCGCTCATCCAAGTAATCAATACTATGATTCATTTGATTTTATGAAAAAGATGAATGACACAGTGCCGGGTATATTTAGCAAGTTAGATGGGTGGGCATCACATTCATATCCGCAGCCTAATTTTAGCGGTACAGTTAATGCCAAAGGCAGAAATAGCATAACAGCCTATAAGGACGAATTACAATTTTTAAGTAGTGAATTGGGTGTTTTAAAAAAACTAAGAGTATTTATAACCGAAACAGGTTGGGCACATGCGGAGGGTCAAAAATATAATCCAAACTATTTACCTGTAAGTGAAGTGGCAAATAGAATTGAAGAAGCTTATAAGTCAGTTTGGTTAAAAGATGACGATGTGCAAGCTGTAATGCCCTTCACAATAAGATACAATCCTCCACATGACCATTTTTCATGGGTTAATGTAGACAATGTCCCCTATGAGCATTTTCAAAGAATTAGAGAAATTAAAAAAGTAGCAGGTAAACCTGAAAATCTTATAGATGAAAAAGTTAATTTAACTTACTGTACAAATAACTAAATATTACACGTATAATCTAATTATTATGACTGCTACAGGATTAAAAAGTGTTATAACAGAAAATACTCTGAATATTGCAAAAAATACAACAGCACAGCTAATAGGAAAGATCATTAGTGTAGCCATTACAGTTGGAGCAACTATTATAATTACACGTTCGTATGGAAGAGAAGCATACGGTGATTTTAACTTAATGCAAGCATTCCCGGGGTTGTTTTTTATAATTGCCGATTTCGGCCTAAACGCAATCGTTGCACGAGAAATTACTAAACACCCAGAGCTAGAACAAAAATATTTTAGTAATACACTTTTGCTACGAATTCTAATATCAGTAACTTTAATGATATTTGGTTTATTTATTGTAAAGTTAAGAAACTATGCACCACAGCTAGAACTGGGAATAAATCTTAGCCTATTATTAATTGCTACACAGGCTTTATTGGCGACCACAAACATTATATTTCAAACAAAAAAACGCCTATATCTAGCAACAATTAGTAACCTTATTGGTTATATAGCTATTCTACTTCTAATAATAATATTAGCTAAAGCTAATGCATCTGTAATTTGGGTTAACTTTGCGTATGTTATTGGTGGAGTTATTAGCCTAATTTTTGCTATATATAAGCTAAAACAGCTAGGAGTTTTATTTAAATTAGAATTTGACTTACCACTAATTAAAAGACTTCTTGTTGCAACATTGCCCCTAGGTTTAATGTTTGTTTTTAGCCAAATAAATTTTAAGATAGATACTTTATTACTAGATGCTGCAAGTTTACCAGAGAGCTTTGGGCTAAACAGAGCTGAAACATTAGCTATATATGGGTTAGCATACAAAATATTTGAGGTAGCGCTGGTGATACCAACCTTTTTCATGAATGCAGCATATCCACGTATTATAGAAAAGAGTAGTAGCAGCAAGGAAGAATTAAGACAGGTCATGTTTAAAGTTTTAGGCAGTATGGCAATTTTGGGTTTAGCAGCCACATTAGGTATTCTTATAACAGCTCCTATACTTATAACTATTATAGGAGGAAACAACTTTATATTGTCTATTTACGCACTAAGGTTATTAGCTTTAGGATTACCTATATTTTTCTTAACGCAGCCTTTATCTTGGTTAATTGTGACATTGGAAAAACAGAATTATCTGCCTAAAATATATTTTTTGGTTGCACTAACAAATTTATTACTAAATATACACTTTATACCTTTATATTCCTATAAAGCCGCTGCGGTTATAACATGGTTGTGCGAATTATTGGTACTAGGTTTGTTAACTTACTATGCAAAAAAGTCTTGGAAAGAGTATTATACAGAACAAATATAAATACAGCTTTTATGTACTGTTTTTGCTTTTAGCTCTAGGGCAAGTTGTTGGTATAAAACTTAACGTAGGACACTTATATGCTTATGATATATTCGCCATTGTACTAGCACTTACAATACTCCTTCACCATTCACTTAATAATGCATTAAGGGGCTTTACCTTATTTATTGGGGTCGCAATAATTAGCTTAGTAGCTAATTATCAAATATATACACGGAACGAACTATTATTCAGTGCTTTTTATCTCATTAGATATGTTGCATACCTTGTTTTAGCAAACTTTTTTATTTTAAAGTTAGAACTGAACACAATAAATAGGGGAATAAAAGTATTTGCCTATATGTTGGTACTTACAGGTATATTACAACTGATATTTCTCCCAAATCTGTCGACTCTAGACTCAAGCTTAGGATGGGATCCCCATATAAATAGATTAAGTGGGGCACTGCTAGATCCAAACTTTATGGGAGCTGCACTTGGAATAATTCTAATTTATTTAGTATTCGAACAGATATCTAGAGTAGAACTTGGTTTAATTAGTGGGGCTATTATTTTAACGTTTTCAAGAAGTGCATGGTTGTTACTTTCTACATGGGCACTCTTTTATGGGATTTTAAAAAATGTAAAAATAATTTTTTTGGCAATATTAATTGCATTCCTTGCGTATTTTGCGGTACCAAGAATCCAAACACGCCTTAGTACAATTACAGATCCAGCGGATTCAGCACAATATAGATTAGAATCATGGGCAAAGGCTATTAACATAGCAAAAGATAGGCCTTTTGTGGGTTATGGCTTTAATGGATATAGGTTTATTCAAAAAGAATACGGCTATTTAGAACCCGGAACATTAGGAGACAACGACTCGGGAGGAAGTGATGCAAGTTTATTACTTGTGCTTGCTACAACAGGAATAATAGGTTTATTAAGTCTAATTTACGGTTATACAAATGCTATTAGTAGTTCTAAGAACAGATTAGTAATATTTATAATTACAAGCGCTCTTATAATAAATTCGTTTTTTATAAATTCGCTATTTTATCCTCAAATAATGTTTGTATATTTTTTGCTAGTTGGATTGTTAGAAAAAGAAAAGGTCAGGAAGATTTAACATAAGTGATACTAAATGTTTCTTCTTTTTGATTACCAGCAGGATCTGTAGCAATAATCTTAATTTGCTGGTTACCTTCTTCAACACCCAAAGATAGTTCAAATGTTAAATCAGGTTTTACTATAGCAGTACGTTCGTTTATGCGTACAACAGACTTTTCATTTACCTTACCTTTTACAATAATTCTTTGATTTAAGTTTCTAATTGTATCACCCGATTTTGGAGATATAATATCAATCTTGGGGGCGTCTTTGTCATAAGCTATTGATAGAGTCTCAGACTTATCACTTACATTGTTATCGGAATCGGTAGCTTTTGCAAAAATAGTGTTATTACCCTTTATTAACTTTATATCTGTAAATGTGAAAATACCTACGCTATCAACTATAGCAACACCTACCGATGGACCATTTACAAAAAGTTCAACATCCGCACCAGGTTCAGACAAACCAGTAATCACAATTTTTTCTTCTTGAGTAGCTTCGGGTACAGATGTAAAAATTGGAGCAGCAGGTGCTATGGAATCTACTAGACCTGTAGCATTTCTGTTTTTAGACACAAGACCTAGCAAAGTACCTACGGTAGGACCTAAATAGATAAAAGTTGAAAGTATAAGCATAGAAAATATTACAATTGCTACAACTAATAAATGCAATCTTCTTCTTAAATAAGTATTGGAATAATCTGTAATTTTTATATGTTTTAACATAAGGCCTATGGAGCCGATGGTCGGAATCGAACCGACGACCTGCCCCTTACGAGAGGGCTGCTCTACCAACTGAGCTACATCGGCATACTCTAATAGAATTCCCCTCGAGGAACAAAAACATTATAAGATAAACCCTGCACAAAAGTACAGGGTATCTAATGATCAGCAAATATTAATTTAGTTGAAGTACTTGGCCAGGTACTATAAGTGCCTGCTGTCCACTAGGTAAATATCCTATTGAGTCTGAGTTGGTGTCGCGAATCTGAGTCCATTGAGTTCCATCACCATAACGTGCTTCAGCAATTTCCCATAAAGTATCTCCACTAACAACTTTATGACTATTACCGGTAATGTCACCATAAGAGTAATCGGTAGCAACCCATACACCAGCTTCATAATCATAAACAGCATTGGTGTTATTACTATTAGTCGTTGTAGAACTATTGTTTGTGTCAGAATCTAAATCACCAAAAGAATCATCTTTAGCGTCTGTGGAATCTTCTCTTATTGTCTTATCCGACAAAATTGAATCATCTGTTTTAAATATGCTTGAAGAAGCATCTTCATTACCTCCAAAAGGTGTAGATAAATTTAGAGCATCTTTTAAGTAATTAAAAGCAAAATAGCCAGTTACTAATACAAATAGTAAGGCAACTAGTGCAGCAAACGAGTTTTTGACAAGAGAATCCTCCCCAGCATTGTTTTGATTTTTTACGTCTGTCATTTTCCTCCGAGAAAATAAATTAAGGTACTTACCAGGCATATGCCTGGCGGGACCGACGGGACTCGAACCCGCAACCTCCTGCGTGACAGGCAGGTGCTCTAACCAAATTGAACTACCGGACCTTCTTTTGTTTTTCAACAGAGCTGTGAATATACAACTCAATTTTTTTTCAGTCAACCAATATTTATTAATATTATAACACTGTTTAATAATTTTTTAATCAAAGTAGTTGGCAATTTTACCCATTTTAAGCTATTTTACGCCTAAAAATGGCGCCTTAAATTCCGGAGGGGAAATGTTTGAATCTTTGATTGTTCTTTTAGTATTGATTATTCTTTATGGTTTTTATGAATATCGTCTTCGCAAACCGGATCAAATCGTTCTTTTTGAAAAGAATAATAATATAAGTGCCCGAAAAGGTCGTTTTTATCCCCGCCACTTTTCTCTTGCTATTCCCGGTAATGTTCAATCGAGATTAATTGAGATAGAAGCTGAAGCAAAAGGTCATATTTTAATTAATGTGCGAATTGCTGTTACTGCCGCTGCTTCTAACGATCATTTATCACAACTCATTCGTGCAGGCGGCTGGACTGCCAAATGCATAACAAACGCCCTTGACGCAAGTAAGGTTATTCTTGAAGCTATGGTTAAAGAATACTGTGAAAAATTTGAAATCGAGGAACTTTCATCTGAAAAACTTACAGAAAGCCTTAAAAATAAAATCGTTGATGAAGCTCATAAGCTGGGCCTTGTATTTGTTTCGCTGACAAGCCAGTCTATTGAGCCAAAGGATAAAGAAATAACCATAGCACTCCAGCAACAGGAAGAAGCGCGTCTTAAGGAACAAACTGAAAAATCACAACAAAAGACCCGAATCGCCATTGCCAAATCAAAAGCAGAAGCAGATGAACAGATCTTAAAAACAGAACACGAACTGGAACTTAAAAAGCTCGATCTCCGCAAGGTTCGTGAAGACAATGAAGCAAAAATTGCCGATCAACGAGTTAAAGAAGAATTAGAACGTAAAAAATTACAGCTCGAATTTGAGCAAAAAGAAATGGAGCTTCTTAAAAATTCACCAGAATTATTAATGCTTTCACCGCAGTTAGCACGTTTGGCGGAAGCAAGTCAGCAACTGCCAAATGCCAAAACAATTGTTTCACTGTCGGCAAACGATGTTCAAAAAGGGTCCCAGATTGTAGAGACTATTCAAACACTACTACAAAATGTTCTTGCCGGAAAGACACAGGGTAACCAGAAATAAATTAAACAGTAAACTTCCGTTAGTTTTTAACATTTCTGATAAATTTAATGAAAAATAAAAATTCCCTGGCATTTGCTCTAAAGCCTCCAAAAACCGCCAAAGTTTCAGAAATAAGTGAAACAACAGCAGCAGCGGCTGTGCCGGCAAATGAAAAAATCAACTTCCACATCGGCAATCCTTTGCAGGATAACAGGCTTGTTGAACAGTTTTATACTATAATCACAGGTTTAGATACGGAAGCTGATGTTCAGCAGGAAAAGGATGAATCCGATCTTGCTGTTCTCTCATTTTTTAAAGAAACTCTAAAAAATGCAGTCCCTTATTTACCATTGGGTGGATTCAATGTTAAGAAACAGCCCAAAACCCTTGATAATCTTCGTGAATGGCTGACAAAAGAAGAAAAATTGGAGTATTCTTTCGGTGAATCAAGTCCAAGAGAATGCGTACTATCCAGTGGCGGCCGATATGAATTTCTAAGAATTTTTCTTACAACAGTCTCTCGTTTTTCAGCAACCCTGCCACTAAATATTGTTTGCCTGAATATAGAAATCCCGGAATATCTTCGGGATATTGAAAACCTTCTTTTTTTTGAAAACGTTAATTCTCTGGTCCAGGACAGAAAAAACATATTTAACCCTACTATTATATTTATTGGAACTGCCGTTTCAGAAATTGAAAGAAGAAAACTAAAAAAATCTGCCGAGAAATATCCTGTTCTTTTTTGTGAAATGAATGACGCATCCAATATCAATTCTCTTGCACGGGAATCCGGATTGAAAGACAAAGTCATTCGTTTTTTAAGTCCTTCTATCTTTGATAGAGCTCTTGGATATATAGGCATACATTTTGTTTTAGGCAATTCAGATATTTTACAACGTTTTGCATCTGTACATTTTGAATTAAAAGGAACACCATCTGCAACAGAATTATCATTTCTCGAATTTTATTTAACGAACCCTGAATTTCTTAAGAACGGAACTGATACAGCAAAACAAAATTTTACAACAGATCCTGAGCACCCCGTAACAGGCCATCTCTCAGAACTGTTAAATAAACATCAGATCGTCTATGCCGAAAAAATACAAAAAATAAGCAGGCACTTTTCGGATTCATCCAATCATATTTCAGAAATAGCTACTGGTCATTTTTCACGCTACAGACGCTATGGATTAGCCATAAAC
>JAGQNX010000046.1:8702-9106 GCA_020427865.1 candidate division WWE3 bacterium | reverse complement strand
AACATCTTCTAGTTGCTGTTTTAAATTAACAAGTTCGGATTCATTAGTATTGTCTACTACATTATTTGGATCCGTATCTGTTACTTTGTTTTTAGTTTTTTTATTAGTCATAAGTTTTAGTTAAGGCAGAGTAAATTTGTACTTTATGAACCTAGCTCTTCGACTAAGCGCTTTGTGTATCTAACCCCCGGAATTACTCGAGAATAATCCATACGAGAAGGCCCAAACACACCAATGTATCCACGATTTGGACCAACATTGTAAGAAGAATACACAAAAGAGCAGTTAGTTAGGTTTTCGTGATTTAAATCATCGCCCAAAAGAACCCAAACATCGTCTGTTTTTGGAGTTTTAGTAACCCATTTTTCTAACAGTTCGTAGTTGTCAAAAACGTAAAGTGCAGA
>JAGQNX010000046.1:0-8627 GCA_020427865.1 candidate division WWE3 bacterium | reverse complement strand
CCATCATCTGTAGTTGCTACAGCTAAAAGCTGTGAATAATCTGCAAGTGCAATGGTAGACTGACGCAAAAGACGCGAAAGTTCGAACCTGCTTGGCCACAAACGCTGTTTTATAGCCACTTCTTGCAACACTGGAATATCGTGTTCTTCCATTATTTCGTTTAAAAAGAGCCTGTATGCCTGTGGAGTTGGCACACGACCAGAAGATGTGTGAAGCATGTCTAAATAACCGTCTTCTAACAAACGTGCCATTTCGTTACGTACTGTAGCAGGAGAACAACGTAGGGAATACTTTTTCACAATCACATTTGACCCCACCGGTTCTGAAGTTGCTAGATACTCTTTTATAATGGCATTTATGAGCGAAATCTGACGCTCTGAAAGATCTTCAAACATCGTTATCACTTTAGCAGGGTTGAGTGCTAGACGTCAAGAGGAAGTTGGGGTATAATGAGTGCAAATCTTATTGTAAGCGAGGTTCGTAATGGCAGAAGACGACGCAAAAAAAAGGGCTGAAAGAAAAAAAGAAATACTGGAAGCGGCAAAAAAGAAATCGGACACGCCTCCGAGGGACTACGTTTTGGGATCCACCGGATCCGCAAAAAAAGACGAGTCCTAAACCTTTTTAAATATCCGGGGGTGGAGACCACAAGTAATGGAATCACGCTCGGATATTAATTTTTTCCACCCAAAATAACAAAATATGCAAATTTAACTCTTAAGCACTTCTCTAAAAGCTTCTTGGGGAATTGCTACTTTACCTATTAACTTCATTCTAGCTTTACCCTTTTGTTGCTTTTCTAAAAGTTTATCTTTACGTTCACGATGTCCACCCGACATACCGCCTAATACATGTTTTCCAGCACTTCCTATATCTTCACGTGCAATAATCTTTCCACCAATCGCAGCCTGCAAGGCTACTTTAAACTGCTGGCGAGGAATAACATCTTTTAGTTTTTTTAAAATTATTCTACCGCTTTCTGCTGCGGTATCTTTTAGTACAATTTGTGCCAAAGGGGCAACGGGGTCTCCGTGTACTAAAATGTCCATTTTTACTACATTCACGGGACGATACTCTAAAAGTTCGTAATCTAAGCTAGCATAACCGCTAGAAATCGTTTTTAGTTCGTCAAAAAAATTGTGAACAAGCTCTGCTAAGGGGAGTTCGTATTCAAAAATAACACGGTCTTCGCTAGGGTAGTCCATTTTTTTCATAATACCTCGGCGTGCTTCACACAATGTTATTATTCCGCCAGTATAATCTTTTGGCGTAACTATATTTAAACTAAGCCAAGGTTCGCGGATTTGAGCAATACGCTGTACCTCGGGCAAGTCCGAAGCAGATTTTACAGTTATTTTTTGCCCATTTGTTAAGTCTACTTGGTATTCTACCGTTGGAGTTGTAGAAATAAGTTCTAAATTATATTCACGCTCCAAACGTTCTTGAATAATATCGGCATGCAACAAACCCAAAAAGCCACATCTAAAACCAAAACCTAAAGCTGTACTAGCTTCGGGTTCATAAATTAAAGAAGCATCTGAAAGTGAAAGCTTTTCTAGCGCGTCACGTAAATCTGGGAACTTTGCGTTTTCGATTGGATAAATAGACACAAAAACAAAAGGCTTAGATTCTTGATACCCTGGCAGAGCTTTTATGTTTCCAACTTTTTGATATTGAGATTCTATTACAATAGTGTCACCTACTCTAACTGCGTGAATATCTTTTAAGCCTGTAGAAATATAACCTACTTCACCTGTTTTTAAGTTGTCGGTGCGTTGGCGTTTAGGGTTTAATACACCAAAGCTTTCGGGAGTAGATAAAGATTTTGTTGCTAAAAGACGCAGCTCTTTACGGTTTAAAACAAGATCTGGTGTAAAAGCACCATCAACAACATTTACTAAGGCTACTACTCCTAAATATTCGTCGTAATGAGTATCAAAAACTAAGGCACGAGTTGGAGCTGTTGCATCACCTTTGGGGGATTCAATACGATCTACAATTTGTTCTAAAAGCTGGGCAACACCATCGCCCGTTTTTGCACTAACTGTTAAGATTTCGCTTTTTTTAAAACCAAAAGTATCTTCTAAGTCTTTAGACACTTTTTCTACATTGGCACTTGGCAAATCTATTTTATTTAAAACAGGAATTATTTTTAAATCTGCATCCAAAGCTTTATATATGTTGGAAACTGTTTGAGCTTCTATACCTTGAGTAGCATCAACTACAAGTATTGCACCATCACAAGCTGCCAAAGACCTAGATACTTCGTAAGCAAAGTCTACATGCCCAGGGGTATCTATTAGGTTTAGTTGATACAAAGTACCATTAATTTCGTGAAGCATTTTTACAGCTTTAAGTTTTATTGTAATGCCCTTTTCACGTTCTAGTTCCATAGAATCCAGTTCTTGGCTATGAAGATCGCGTTTGTCTATAGTGCCAGTTATTTCTAAAAGGCGGTCAGCTAAAGTGGATTTTCCATGATCAATGTGGGCGATAATACAAAAATTACGAATATTGTGCTGGGGCACTTCTACATTTTGTTTAGTTTTATTAGAAAATTGAGTCGAATGCACAGCGTGATTTTAGCATGTTATAGGGATTTGAGCATACGGAATAAAAAATTACAGTGCGGAGCCCCAAGCCAGTGCCAGAAACGGCTCCCTTCTCCGCACTGTAGTGGACCTTTACAATAACATATTTAACTAAAATTGGGAATAAAAAACAGATACCTTAGGGAGCTAATCCAGTCAAAAAGGGCCCCCTAAGGTATCTTAGGTGCCATATTATCATAACTTTTGGAAACTTACTAATTAACTACCCACCAGTTTACTCGCAGATCTTTTTCTACAGGGTCAGTAACTTTTATTTCAAATTCGTTATCTTCTTTTATTTCGTATGTAACTGCAACTTCTTTATTAACTGGAGTTAAAAATACTATAGAATCTTTAGTTAAAGCTTTTGTTTTTACTGTTACAGAGTCTTCACCTTCTTTTATTTTGGCAGTACCTGTTGCTTGAGAATCTTCCTTGTCAGAAAAAGCTAGTTTGTCTACGGTGAGGGTGCCATCTACATAAACATCGCCATCTTTATTTATTACGACAACACCATCTAGTATGTTTACGTTTCCTGCTAAAGTCTTTTGCAAATAAAGAGTATTGTCTTCACAATCTTTGGTAGTATTACAAGACTTTGTATCTGTATTTATAGAATTAGTAGCAGGATCAAACCTTAGGTCACCAACAGATAATAATTCTTTAACCTCCAGATCTGAAGCAAACTTTGCAGGGCTTTCGAACACTAAAGTCTCCACATCGCCATCCTTAACAAAATGTATATTTATACTATCCATAAATTCAGTTACTTGTTCTTGTAAATCGCTAAAAGAAGCAGAAAGTGTATCTAAAGCCTGTACGCCATCACTCGAAGTAGATGCACTTGCTAATACAGGAGATTCTTCTTGTATAGGCTCATACCAAGTTGGAGACACATATACTAACAGTTCTCCATCATCTGTTTGATTTTCTAAAGCGTAGCCTAATATTCTACCCGAAGTATTAGCACGTACAGCTTTACCAGCATCTGTTAAAGATACAGCAACAGGATCTCCAACCTCAATCTGACCATTTGTATCTTTAAAGCTAACACGCATACGACCAAGTAAACCAACAGGAATTAAACTATTATTGTTTTCCCAGCCATCTTGCCAATTACCAACTACAGAAGGGCTAGTAGAATATGCACCTACTAATGTTTTAAATGGGGTAGCCTTAACGATCTTTCCAGAACTATCAACAGCCAATAAATCTCCAGGAGAAACTTTAGTACGGTCACCCTCAAAAAGCTCCGCATAGTCTGCACCGGAGGTGTTTAATGAAACTCCGCCTGCACCATTACCCTCTACAGCACCTACTGCAGTACCATCTCCATCTCTAAATTCTATAAAATTACACGAAGCAGATGGATTAGTATCAGCACAACCCTGAACTAAAACACCCTGACGGGTTGCAGCGTTTCCATCGTTAAAAAATCTAGCCACAAAGGAAGCACTATCTTGTAATACGTCTAGTTTATATGCTGGAGACGTGGTACCAATACCCATACTACCAGTTCTTAAATGAGCACCGCCTCCAAAACCTATTCTAAATATATTTTCACTACCTGAATGACCAAAAGCCATGTACCCATCTTCATCAGTCCCTATGTGCCAAGCAGTAAAATCGGCGGGTATAGAAAGAGAAGTCGAATTGTGAGCTTTATCCGTAATACGAATTGTTCCAGAAACTGTTAAAGGTGAAGTAGGGTTAGTAGTACCTATACCAACATTACCTGCAAAGTAAGAAATACCGCCTGCACTATAAATTGCATAATTTAAGGCATCACCGTTATTCATGTTTTCTATATATAATCCATAATTGTTTGTAGTAGTACCTGTATCAGAGCCATCTACAACATACAGATTGTAGGAATTTGTGATTGTTCCAGATGCATGCAAATTATAGTTTCCAAAAAAGCCACCGTAAGCATTAGTTATGGTACCCGCAGCCCTAACAGCAGTTAAACCTACTATACCTCTTCCACTAGATACAGTACCAGTACCATAATGGTCAGTTTGACCTTGCATACCTCGTAGAGAACCTGTGTAGTTTTGTGCATCAGTAGAAGCAACATGTGCATTACTATAACCTGCCAAAAACACACTGGAAGAGTCAGAGGCAATATCCAAATCTAAAAAGCTGTGCATAGCAATGTTACCTGTAGATCCGTCGGTAACAAGCTCATTTATAAACAGGTTGGAAGGCTTGGAATCATATCCAGTACCCTGCTGATTTCCAAATAATGCATCACCAACTACATCTAGTTCTACACTGGGGGTTTGTGTACCTATACCAACTCTAGCATTTAATATATTTACTTCATCAGTAGTCTGATCATCAAACTCTATACGACCAGCAGATGCACCTAATCCTAGCCAATCATCATCAGCTGTCGAGTTAGCAAATACATCGCCACTTGTCATAGAACCAACAGCAGTTATGTCTCCAGAACCGCTTCCCTGATCAGCACAAGCCCATACGGACCCATTCCAAACTAGTATTTGACTAGAGCTACAACCACCAAGCAAAGATACTCCGGAAGAGGTTAGTTCTAAACCAGACACAGAGGATGTAGCACTACCTGTGGCACTAGTTAAAAGTCGCAGAGTTAAGCCTTCGTCTTCTTGGCGTAAACCTTTACCTGCCTTTACTTCTAAATTTAATTCTCCATTATCAGCTTGTGCAAAAATACCTTGCGTAGAACCTATCTTTTTTAAAGCTTTAGCATCTACTATAGAATTAATAAGTGACTCAATTTGAGGTTTGGTCATATAGGAAGAAAGATCTACATTAGTAGTACTAACAGTAGGGTTTGTAACAGCAGGAGCAGGTGTGACTGGTCTATTAACAATAACACTAGACTGACTTAATAGTTTATTTAAATCTTCAGCAGTAGCTTTTACTTCTACACCATTTATCATCCATTTACCTGCAAGATTTAATGTACCCCCATAATTTAGCGTAGAAGAAAGTTTATCTGAAGTTACAACGCCATCACGTAGTTGATTGGAATCTAAGGACCCTATTACATCACCATTTAAACCGACTTGAGCTGCAAGGGCCTTTAATGCAGCAGCATCTAAAGTAATACCAGCTACCACTTTAGGATTTTCTAAGGTTAAACCTTTAAAATCTAACCCTTGGGTATTGCCACTAAAGCCAGGACAGACTCTAAAAAGGCTACAAAAATATAAAAGAAATAAGATAATAGCAACAACAAGAGTAAACAAAACTATAGATTTCCACTTGCGTGTAAACACAGGCAGATTGCCGTTAAAATCACTTGAGGCAGGTTCATTCATACAATAAATAATATCAACTCCCAGAAGGAGTGCAAGTGGCAAACGAGTACAAACGTATTAATTGACTATAGTAATGTCAGACTTGGTACTAAAGGTTATGTTATGAAACTTTGTAAAAATTTTAGAAACTAGTTTATAAAACAAAATTACCTCTTTAACCTTAAATATATGAGTAAAAAACAAATAAGAAATTACACCAGTACTACCTGTAACTAGAGTTAAAATTAGTAAGTTTAGCGTTAAAGAAGTATCCAAAACATATAAATCTAAAACTTTCAAAGGTAGATAGAGTGAAATTCCCATAAAAATAGCTGCATACGAAATTTTAAGAAAAGGTAAAACAAGCCGTTCTAAGCTAAATCCACCAACCTTTTTTGATAATAAAGCAAGCAATAAAACCACATCTAATATGGAGGCTAAGCTATAGGAGAGTGCGATAGAAGTTACACCAAAGGAATACTTAGTAATAAGAATGTAGGAAAGTGTAATACTAATAACAAAAGTAATAAGGCTTACTTTTAAGGGAGTATAGGTGTCTTTTAAGGCAATAAATGCACGATTAATTAAATAAACGGCACTTTGTGCAAATATACTTACGCTAAAAAATCCTAAAGCTGTGGCGGTAGCTAAAGTAGCTTCCCAAGGGTAATTGGCAGCACCATAAACTAAACGGACAACAGGTAAGCGTAAAACCAGCAAAATCACACTAAAAGGAATAACCAAAAACATTACTTGGTGTAAAGAGGTTAAGAAAATACTCTTAAATTTGGCAATTTCTTCTCCCGAAGATTCATAAGACAAAGTAGGTAAAGCAGCTTGTGCAATAGAAGCTCCAAATAAAAGAACAGGAAATGTTTGTAGCTGTAATGCAAACTTTAAAACAACCACAGAAGGTACTGAAACTAAAATAGCCAAAGAATTATTAGCAAGAGAGGTTATTTGAAAAAGAGAGGCACTAAGCATTCGAGGTGGCAGTAATTTTAATACATTGCGTAAACCTTTATCTTTAATATTAAGTCTAGGATAATATTTTAGGTTTATATGACGAGATAAAGGCAATTGAATAGCCAAATGCAAAAGAGCACCTATTAAAACACCATAAGCGGCAGAATAAATACCATAGCGGGGAGCAAAAAATGCAATTCCTAAAATTGTACCAAGGTTGTATACAACAGGAGCTAGTGCAGGTATTACAAAAAGTTTAAATGACTGCAAAACGCTAGTTAAAAAACTACTTAACAGTAATATTACCTGAGAAACGAGCATAATTCGCATTAAACGTACGGCAATATCTATTTGTTGCAAATCAAATTCACCTAACGAAACAGCAATTACAATAGGTTTGGCAAATATATATACTATTAACCCAAATATTAAAAAAACAAATAAACTAGCATTAACTACAGAAGAAGCAGTCTTCCAGGCTAAATCTTTATCTTTCTTAAGTTCGTCCGTGAATATGGGTATAAATACAGTAGAAAGAGTACCCACAACTAGAAGAGAATAGATCAAATTAGGAATTCTATCAGCTACATAAAAAACCCCAAGTATATCTGAAGCCCCAAAATGGGTGGCTAGCATACGAGACCTAACAAGGCTTAAAATAGCAGACACACCGTACATTGCAGATATTACAATAGCTGCAGATAGTATCGTATTTTGGGCATTAGTGAATATTTTTTTACTTAATGAATTGGTAGCCACAGCTTTTATCAACCTTGTCTATTTATAATTTTATACTAACACCAAATCAACATAGGCGAGTTATTTTAATATAGTAACTAATAAGAAACAATTAAAGTATTTTTAATTTACGGTGTTTATGGTAGTATACCCTCGTCTTATGGCAAATACTAAATCAGCTGCAAAAGCAGCAAGAAGCTCAATAAAAAAGAAGGAAAATAATCTTTTCTGGAAGAGAAGAATTAAAGCTATTCTAAAATCTTTAAATAAAACTCTTGAGACAGAGGGTGGTAATACTGATATAATTTTTGAGAAACAGTCTGCTATGCAAAAAGTATTAGACAAAGCTGCAAAACAGAATGTTTTACATAAAAATAAAGCGAATAGATTAAAATCTAGATTCGCTAAAAAGGTAGCTGCCCATGGAGCAACAAAATCAACAAGTAAATCAACTAAATCAAGTGCAAAATCCACCACAACCAAAGGTGGAGACAAAGCAGACGCCTAATCGTAACACAGCGAGTCCTAATTTACTTGATCACGATATATATAAACCTCCTCCAACAGTAAAGTATAAATCTACAGTTGTTATGGTAAGTAAATTTGCCATTGTAGGTATTCAGTTAGTATTTATTGTGCTTTTGATAATAAATCTAGCAATAACTACAAATATTGCTGTTTCCCAAAGACAAGTAGAAAGCCTAGAAAAACAAGTAGCAGAAAAAGCTTACATCGAAACACAAGTAACCACAGTTATAAATAAAATTGAGCAGTACAAAAAGAACAGGTCAGAAAGAATTTTACTGGCAGATAAGGTTGAATTTATGCAAAACATGCTTAAAGAAGACCCCGACATAAAGCTTTCTAAACTAGAAATTTCTAATTCAGATATTACATTAGATACAAACATGCCAGATGCATTAAGATTTTCTAAGCTAGTAGTCAGATTATTATCCCAACAAGACATAAAGTCGGTAGAACTCCTAAAAGCTTATTACATACCTGATGATAAAAGTTATATTATTAGTGCAAAGTTGATCTTTTAACA
>JAGQNX010000045.1 GCA_020427865.1 candidate division WWE3 bacterium | reverse complement strand
AATAGGTTTTAGAGGTAATCAACATAATCCCCTTGTAGGACTAGTGCCCACTACATCTTTGTTTGATGTATTTAGATTAATGGGACAGTGGGCATTTGATTATTCTTACTTTACTGCTATTGATAATACTCTCAAATATAATTCTTATTATTATCTATCTAGTAGCTTAATACTTTTACAATTTCTGTTATTTGCCTTGATTTTCTCAACTCTATTTTTATTAAAATCTAAGCCTACTTTTTATAAATTTGCTTTAGCTTTGTCTTTAGTGGGTATTTTTTTAACAAAAGGAAATTTAGAACCCTTTGCTTTCTTATATGAATGGCTTTATCACAATTTTCCGGGTTTTTTTATTTATAGAGAGCCCTATACCAAGTTTATTATATATGCTCATTTGGGTTATTCTTTGCTTTTGGGATACGCTCTGGAACCTTTTTATAAGTACTTAAAGAGTATGTATTCAATTAATTTATTTGCTTATTATATTGTTTTGTCTTTGTTTATTAGTGTGCAGGTTTTCCCTGTTTTTACATCTAGTATGTATTTAACAAAAAACACTGGTCCTATAAGATCTTCATATATTAAAGTTCCAGACTATTGGCATGAGGCACTAAATTATACTAACGATCTAGAAGGACGTATTCTAAATTTGCCTTATATGGATAGTGCACAATATTTATGGGAATATGGTGCTGTTTATATTGGTTCAGTAATGTCTTATCTTGGAAAGGCGGAATCAACCTCTGCTCATTGGTACTATACCCCTTTGTTTTTAGATGATGCTAATACATATGCTTTGTATAAAGATACACCCTATTTTAAGAACTTTTTGAGTTACCTAAATATATCTTATGTAGTACATGAAAAAGATCGTGACTGGAGATGGAAAGAATTTAATAAAGATCGTGTTGGACCTAAAAAATTACAAACATTTTTGGATTCTCGTGACTATTTAACTAAAACCACTTCCTTTGGTACATATACTGCCGAACATTTGCAAAAAGTAGATGCACAACACCCTTTAACTTGGCCTCCAGGTGCTAAAACTCTAACTAATGAAGACAACCAAGCCTATACAACGCTACTTAAAAACAATTTAGAAGGAGAGTCTATCTTGGATTTATACGAAGTGGATGATTCTGTGAAGCTACCATTTGTATACACATCCAATAATGTAATGCATATTGCAGGAGAGCCTAATGATATAGTGGTTCCTTTAAGCTTTCCTGATTTTGATACTTCTAGTGTTTTATTATTTTCTAATTCTGCTCCCCTTAAAGACACTATTGCTAATTCGTATTTAGTGCCCAAGATTCTTAATGATAGGGCCTGCAGTATGATCTGCTTTGAATTTAAAACTCTACATGCTAGTGACTATGAACTGTTTTTAAATAAGTCAGGTGTTTTAAAGTCTGTAAATCAGATTAATTATAGGATTTTAGATACAAACAGTACTGAGATATATACTAATAATATCTCTATAGATTCACCGGATCTTTGGGCAAGCTTAGGTCAAGCATCCCTTAACCCAAATACCACTTATATACTTGCAATAGATAGCATACAAGATTCGGGTCCCCCTTTGATGGTGCCTAAAGCTGGACTTGCCCACTTAATAGACACTCTATTATTACCTTTTTTAGAACAACAACATTTTTCTGCCGAGCAGGTGCATTTGTTAGGGATATTAGACCTAAATTCCATAAATTCAAAGTTATCAGACAGTGTTCATATATCATTTAACGGGGATGATTCTTCCATTGTTGGTATAACTAGAGTAAAAATCTTGGACGATACTCCTGAAGGCGCAGCTCATTTGGTAATTCCATTATCTAAAATGCCTGACAATACAATCTCCATGACCTTAAACTCTGAAGAAAACCTCGGAAATTATTTATTTATATATGAAGTTGGAAATTCAGTATCCTCACTAAAAATAGAAAATCTAAACTTTAATTTTAAGCCTCAACTCAAGTTTGCTTTTAAAAACAGTGTTGATAGTACTAATTTACCTATAACTCCGCTAGAGTTTACAGCACTGGATTATTTACATTATAAAGTGACCGTCCCCAGAGATCAGTTAAATAAACATTTAGTGATAAATCAGGGCTATGCTCCCTACTGGCAAGCAAGTGTAAATGGTAAGGTACTAGAAGATCATTACCCTGTAAATTTATATGTAAACGGTTGGTATTTAGATGAAAAAGCTTTTGAAGACGCTGCCTTCAATGATTCAAATTTAGATATAGATATAATTTATCTTCCAAACCTTTATGCCACTTATGGTGTTTATATAACTGTATTAGGCTATGTATTTTGCATCGTATATTTGATTTTTGTAAGTTTTCGCCCTTTAACTATAAAAACTCCAAGTAACTAGTTATGCGTTTTTCTATTATTACTGTTAACTATAACGGTAAGAAATGGCTTAGCGATTGTTTAACCTCCCTATTAAATCAAGACTACCAAGATTTTGAAATACTGCTTGTAGATAATAAATCAACAGACGACAGTGTTAATTTTGTAAAAACTATATTTCCTAAAGTCAAAATTATATCTAATAACGACAATAAAGGTTTTGGTCACGCAAATAATCTAGCTACAAAAAGTGCAAAAGGGGATTACTTTTTCTTTTTAAATCCTGACACTAAAGTTAAGGACACTAAATTTTTGTCTAAATTAGCAGTTGAGATTTCCTTACACAGTGTCGATGTAGCCGGAGCTCGTATTTTTGACTTTAAGAATAAACCACTCGATGTTGATGGTGAACTTGGAATAGATTTTTTAGGTTACCCTGGTAGAGGTACTTTTCCATTTTATATGGATGGCTGTGCATTAATTGTAAAACGTGAGTGTTTTACTACACTTTGCGGCTTTGATACTGAATATTTTATGTATGCTGAGGATATAGATTTTTCATGGCGTGCACGTTTATATGGGTACGATGTTCGAGTTCTTTATGCTCTAGAGATTTATCATGAAGGTGGTGGGAGCTCTTCACCTTCTAATATTTCATTTGATAAAGTTTACAAAATCCCTGTTTTTAGAAGGTATGAAACCGAAAAAAATATACAACGTACCTTATTAAAAAATTATTCACTTTTTTTGTTAGCTTTTATATTACCTTTATATTACGTATTGTTATTAGCCGAAGTAATATTCCATCTTAGTCAGAGAAATGTTTCTATGGTGCACGCACTAATTAAAAGCGTATTTTGGAACATTACAAACATAAAAAGTACATTAACTGCACATAAAATAGTGCAAAAGCACCGCATTTTGAGTGATTTTGAACTATTAAAGCTCATGCACCCAAAAATCAATAAACTTCTGACAT
>JAGQNX010000044.1 GCA_020427865.1 candidate division WWE3 bacterium | reverse complement strand
AAGATAATCCCACTACTACCTGCAAAATTACAAAAGTTTTGGCAAAATTCGATTCTTTCAAGAAATTCAAACGAATTGTCACGGTATCTTGCAACTACAAATAATAAGTTAGGGAAGTTTATAGATTATGAGTTATTTTTGAACGTTGTTGATAGGAAGCCAACTATTAGTTTTGAGCAAATCCTAGATGATAGCAAGATCTTCATTGCGAATCTTGGTAGTTGTAGCGAGGTTTTGAAAAAGTATTTTAGTGTTTATTTATCAATTAAAATGTCCCAAGCTATTTTTGCTCAAGCAAAAAGGCCAAAAGAGGATAGAAAGCCTTGCCTACTTGTTATAGATGAATTTCAGCGAGTATCTAGTGAAGTTTTTGATACGCTCTTATCCGAAGTTAGGGCTTTCAACGCAAGCATTGTGATTGCAAATCAATATACAAATCAACTGGCAAAGCAAATGCAGGATTCGATAGAGGCTAACATAGGTACAAAGATATTTATGCGGACACAGTCTAAAGATGATACAGACTTTGCTAGCGATGTGTTAGGTGAGGGGGTAACACCTTCTGATCTAGTAAACCTCCCAACAGGTGTTAGCTATGTGAAAACATTGGTTAATGGTGTTCCACAAGATGCAATGAGCGTGAAAATTGCCATGGTAGAGGGAACGCGAGGTACTAAAACCGAATTAGAGTTTGCTAAAGATTCCTCACATCGTTACGGTGAAGAAGTACGAGGTATAAATGCGAGTAGGGAAGATATGCATAATATTATCTACACAAGTAGTGACCCCAGAGAGTTTGAAAAATTGCTAGCTAAACGCACAGAAAGACCCAATGAGAAAGTTCAGAAAGGAGATAAAAGATGGATCTAAACCACGGTTTAAATACAGCAGGTGTTAGTTTTGAGCAAAGAAAAGGCAATAAGCCAAAAATTGTGTTAACCGAATCTGACTGGAAAATGATGCAAATCGTAAACGAATTTAGACTCGCAACCGTTCCTCAAATAACACGATTATTAAAGCATAACGAACAGACAATATACACTTATAGACGTATGCATGCTCTGTGGCTAAATGGGTATTTTGAAAGGTTTAAAGTATACGCTGGAAGTATTGCAGGTATGCCAAATTATTATGTTCTTGGGAAAGAGGGTGTGGCGGTACTGCGGGGTTCGTCAGAATACGATAGTGTCATTGTTAAAGGGCATAGCAGGAGCAGAAAAATCATCAACTGGCAAAGCTTTCAACATAATTGCATGCTTACCGAAATCGCATCCACAGAGGCGTTAATTAATGATTCTAGCCTAAGTGTTATGTTCAGAGGGGAGTTGGGGAGTGTTGAGCTTGACGAAAGCAACAACAGGGTAAAATTAATATCTCCAGATTTCACAAGCTTGTATCAGACAAAAAACACCGAGTTTATTTTATACACAGAATTTGAGAGGTCATACAAAGAAAATGATTACAAGGTAAAAAAGCTGAATACCTACAAAAAGTATCTTGGGGAAGATACATATGGGGTTTTCATAAGGTTTATATTTCCAACAGAGACTATGGAGCTTGGATTTTGGGTTCATACGCTTAAAAACCATACAAAGTTACTAAAAAGTTTGCCGATACTCTCTACAAATCTTGAAATGTTAACTAATCCGCAGTCTTTTAAGGAAAACATATATTTAAAGATTGACCCCAGTGTGTTGTTTGTTAAGAAATTGGGGAATGGGTTTAAGGTTGATCCTAAGTCGTTTAGCAGGGTATCCATTATTTAAACATGTTACAGAAACGAAAAGAGACTGTACTTACTAATTTATCACCATTAAGGTTTAGTTAGCTTGTACAGCCTCTTTGATTTAGCTACTTGGTTGATTTGTAAGCTGTGGAGTACCTCGTGTGTGGGTTGCATCCACGTTTGTGAATAGGTCTATAACGAAATGCTGTCCCTGCAAATCAAATTCTGCACCAAGCGTTTGTCCGTACGGTACGACTTTGTCTAGGACTAGCTCCGTTGGGGTCCCATCGGAGTAGATCATCGAGACATTGAACTTTTCGAAAGCAGTACGTTCAACACGGATCTCTATGGTAGGTAGATTTGGATCGTCCGGTATGAACGCCCCCACCTTACAGATTGCACCAATTGGGTGCCATAACGTGAATTGCTCGTCTTGAAACGTGCAATTCTGTGGGAGACGTGTGACTGCGAAATCGTTGTTCGAGGGAGAATCACACCCTGCCAGTGTAATTACCACGACTGCAAGTGAAAAAAGAATTTTTTGCATTTGTAACCTCCAAGTTACATGGGTTCAATATTAGCTTAATTATACTATAGGGTATGTGAAAATGGAATACCCAACGTAAAGCTCGAATTTTCTATTTGTATTTTGTAGGTTAATTACCCGTTTTGGTGATAATCTTTCTCGGGCTATTGTTGTATAGTGTCATGTTGATTAGTGAATAGTAGGGTACTCCTACTGTTTCTGCCTGTTCTTTATATTCGTTGAGTAGGGATTTTTTGATCTTTAATGAGATTCTTGTGTCACCTTCCATATCTTCCAATGTGTTTTTTGCAACCTTTTCTAAGTTTTCTTTAGTAAACACTTCAGAATCCAGTTCTTTTACGCCTTGTTCCTCAAGAAATTTATTAAGTTGTTCCATGCTATCAAAACTAATCATAAAAGTATTATACATCTAGAAATAATTTATAGCAAGTACATATGCAAGTGATGCAATTGCACATCACTCGCATGCATGATATACTATAATGCATGGATGGGCAGAAAATATTAAACTTAATTTCTTCTAAAGAAGTGAAGTTTACTTTTAGTCCGTATAAGAATGAAATATTAACGTCTGTAAAAACTACTGAAAAACGCCATAGCTTTATACGCATAATAAAAGAAATAGAAGCAGGGAACATTATAAAAATAACGTCTTCGAATAACACTGATGATCCGAACCACTTTTGGTTGATTTTAAAAGTGGATAATTATCCTTATGTAGTGCCTGCTCACTTTGATGAAGCTTCAAACTTAATAGTATTACACACTAACTTTCCAGATAGGCGTTTTAAGAAAGATATTTAATGAACCATAGAAAAGAACTTACCCCCAGACAAAAGATAATCATAGCGTTTGGAATGCTTTTAGCCATTTTTGCACTACTATATTTTGGTAGTCCAGAAACACGACCATCAGCCCCAAAGCCCGCAACCACAGCAGAAGAAAACTTATATAAACTAAAGAAAGTAGATCGCATTGCGGCAGAGGAAGACTACATGGTAATGACTGAAGCCCTATTAAGAAAACAAGTTGATCCTGAGGCAGTACCACGTGAATATTGGGCAATTAACATGATGTGGGACGATGACCTAAAACCCATACCTCAGATTCCTAAAGAAAAATTTGAATATTGGGCTGAA
>JAGQNX010000043.1 GCA_020427865.1 candidate division WWE3 bacterium | reverse complement strand
TCTCACTGCTTGGTGTCTCAACTACAGTTTCTTTTGCTTGCAAATTAATATAGTAAAAAAATCCAATCGTAATTAAAATGATTCCACTTAGTATCAGTAGTATTTTTCGCATTAAAACCCCTCTATCTTATCACTTAACACAATTTCAAAAGGTTTAGATTCGTAAATAAGATCTTGATTGTTGATTAAATCTATTACGTGTTCTTTAAAAGTATATATACAAGGTTCGTTTTGGGTGCATGGTTCTAAAACTTGACCTCTTTCAAATGGTCGTGATACCTCGGAAATAACAAATACATGATTATCAATAAAGTAGGCTCTATCAAAGTAACAATTTGCTTCTAACTTACACGAAAGTATTTTTGCCTCTATAACTTTGTCATCTCTAAGACCATAAAATTGAACATCATTTGGGTTGTATAGGTGTTTATCTTCGTTTTCTCTATTTGCTTCGTTTCTTTCCCCACGTATTTCAGGTCTGTAGTCTAAAAATTGTCTGTCGCTTGGCGAAAACTCTATAAATTTCTGATTCTCAATGTTCTTATATTCTGCAAGTTTAGCTTCAAACGCTTCTTCTATACCATTATCATCCACAGAAAATACGCTCATACGTGTTGTGTTATATATTTCGTTTTCTTCTTTAAGCCTAAATTCATCTGCTTCTATTTCAAAACCTTTGTTTTTTAAATTAGTTATCCATTTTTGAAAACCCTTACTAAGCTCTACTTTTTCTGGGAGTTTAGATCTATCTACTGCTTTTTGTTGCGCATAATTTAGATACACAGTAGCTCCTGTTAAAATAAAAAGTGCTAATACCGCTAGTAATGCCGGAATGTCTATTTTTTTATACATTAAATTTCTCCCAAATATCTTCTTTTTTATATTCTTTGTAAACTTGTTCTGCTGTAGTTTTACCTGTTCTTACGTCTTCCAATAAACACATTAGTCCCTTTGCTCCTGCTTCTAAATTTGTAAAATCAATTTGAGTAATCTTTTCTGTGTTGTCGGTTTTTAGTACTCCTGCTTGTGCAAAATAATTAACAAAAATTGTGTCTGCAACGTAATATGCTTCTAATGCATTTTGTTTATTAATGTCCCCTTCATTTTTTGCATTTCGCATTTTTATGTGCACTTCTAATGCTCCTCCAATATCTACTAAAAATGCATCTTTTATATCTTGTTCTAAAAATGTTGGGGATTCGATTAATGCATTAAGTCCGTTTACTGTGGCTTTAAGTTCTTCTAAAGTTGTAGCTTCCATTCGTTTAAAAGGGTGATTTTCTTCGTGAGCAAGTACTGCCAAAACTCTGCCTCTCATTAGTTCTTGTGGTTGTTTGTTTAAAATACCAAATGCTTTTTCTAAGTTTGGAACTATTTCTAGGACTAGGGCTTGTTCCAGCATATTAGTATAAAGAGTATTTTTATATCCTACATCTTTTCGAATATCTAAAAAATTCGGATAGTTTTTGGCAGTTTTTGCGGGGTATGCTCCCTGACCTGCTGCAAAATATAATTCTCTAAATTCTAAACTAACTGGAACTGGTTTATAGTTTTGGTCCATAAATAACTTTTTAGATGTATCTCTTAAATCTTGCATTTCTTTTAAGCTAACTTGCGAATCTTGTTTAACCATTAATCTAAATTCAAACATGTTTTTCCAAAAATCTAACCCTTGTTTAGCCTCATATTCTCCTGCAATTTTTAACACACTGTTGTTGCCTCCAAGTAGTGGTCTTAGCGGGTCTTGGTATACTTCTGTGGGTTCTGCAAAAATTAAATATTTAGCTTCAGCTTTTGTATTTACCCATGCCGTGTCTGTTGCACGCATGTCTTCTAAATCAGATTCTTTATTAGAATTAAAAGAAAACGTTTTTACTAACTGTTTTAAATAAGGTGCAAGAGGAGTAGCAAAATCTTCGGTGTATTCGCTTGCTTTGTACGCTGCTTTTACAAAATCTGTTAAATGCTCTGCATACTGTCTACTATAAGGTGTTATTGTAAATTTGTCTGAAACTACCGCAAAAGGATCCCCTATTTGTGGAAAAGATTTTATAGCCTGTGTAAATTTTTCAACACCGTCTTGTTCAAAAAATTCTTTAGGCCATGTTACATGGTTTTGCCCATCTTCTAGTTGTTTTTTATGTATTTGCCCAACAGCCAAAGCTATAGCCGCTAAACAATCTATATAACCTTGTTCCTTTGCGTCTAGAGATTGGACTAGCTCTTGCAAGTCTTCTTTAACCCATACATTTAGTTGCTTTGAATACATTCCTCCTCTATCTTTTATAGGTTCTCCGTATGTTCCCTTGTTAATGTCAAAAAGTTTTTGTAAGTTTTGCATGTGTTACTTATTATAGCTTATGTTTTTTAGTTGTTGTTGTAGTTCTACAAAAATATTACGCTGCTTGCAAAGGTCCTTTAAAACTAAAACATCTGCACTTGATAGTTCTAGTTTAGTGTTAGTAAATTCAGACATAATAGACACCTCATTTTTAATGTGTTCTCTTACTCCTAAAGCGTGTCCAAATTCGTGAGCAAGCGTATGCATAAATTCTGCATCATCTTTATAAAAGTAAATCTCTATTTTGTTTTCGGGTCCTATGTACAATCCTTGTTCTGGTTTACCTGCTAAAGATTTGTTAAAGGTTTGTACGGTACTATTAAATTCGTCTACCTTAATATTATATTGCTCTGCAAGTTTATTAATTCTAACTGCTTCCTGATTTAAAGTTGCTATTTCTGAATTTAAGTTTCCTTGTTTATCTATTAAATCTTCATAAACACTTGGAGGTGCTCCTCCTTCTGTATTCCACTTATTTATTTCGTTATTTAATTCTTGTACCTTCTTAGTTACATTAGAAAACTTGCGTTCGTATTCTAGTATTTGCCCTTGAATATCTTTATCCGAACCTTCTAAGTCGTCTTTTTTTGAATCTATGTCCCCTATTAACTTTTGTCTCTCATCGTAAACTAGGTTTATTGTTAGTTCTGCATTTGGGTCATATTCTAAAAGCTTTGTTGGATACTCTTTATTCCATATTTCTGCAGCTAGTTGTGCTTCTTTTTTAAAATCCTCCTTTGATATTTCAAAATTATCATCTATTTGTGCGACTTTGTATTTTAAAGGTTTTTCGCATACAGAATAGTGAGTAAGATTGTAAATGTATAAATTGGCCTCTTTTCTATAGGAAGCATATACAAGTGCTATTAGTGTCACCGAAATAAGAAAGCCTATGTATTTCTTCATACCTTAAGATTGTATCAAAGATGCTAATGTAATTCAGCTTAGTTACTACACTTTTCAAACGCAGGCAAATGATTTTGTTGCGAAGCATTCATTAGTTTTGTAAAGACCCCTGTAATATCCGCATATGCGCTTACTGTTGGTAATAGCTGCGTTTTATATAGTTCTGCATTTGCAATTTCTGCGGTTACCCCAATGCTACATGCGTCTGTTAAAGTTGTAGGTGCTTCTATAGTACCTGTATAGGTGTTTTCGGGAATTTCTAAGCCGTATTTATCATATATAGATTTTAGTGATGCTATATGCTGTTCTTCTGCACGTATTATCATAATAAACGGACGTACACTACCGAACTTCTTAATTACAGATTCGTATGTTGCGTATGCCTTGTACTCATCTTCTATGGCTGTATCAAGTGCGTTTGCAACTTCTATAGGTAAATCTCCTACAGGAAAAGTTAAATCCGCTACTTGTAAGCAATCTTCGGCTAAACAATCTTTATTTTGACTCGTCTGATCTTTCTTATTTAAGAGTTGTCGGTTGTTTTTGCTGTAGTGTCTCCCACCTTTGTTAAATTTATATTCATTTTGAGATTTATATATTTTAAATAGTGTTACACCGCCTATTATTGTTAATAAAAATAACGTTGAAGCTAGTGCTATTGCAATCTTTTTATTTTTTGTCATTTCAATATCTTTCAAAAATTAATAATTTGTAGTTTAAATTTACTGTCGATTTCTGAGAATTGGCTTAAACACTCTAAGTCTTTTGATAAGGTAGCAGTGCTAATACAAATGTTTCCATATTATAGTGAGTATTTGGTGGACTATTATGAACGATGTTGCGAACTTTTTTATTGATTCAAGACAGCCGTCCTATATTTGATTATACCGTAGCTGCTGTGTATTTTTAAACACACTTATTTATCCATTTTTTCTTTTATTTTTGTAATAATTGTGTTCTTTATGTTCTCTAGAATTTTCCCCTCCAAAATACTATCTAATCTATCAAAAATTAGCTGGAGGTCATCGTTTCTGCCATTTGTGATTGCTGCATTCCACATATAAGCCGTATCTACAGTAATATCCTTGATTGTCTCTTCAGGTAATTTCGCCTTTATTGCATTGTCTAATATTTGGGTATTTATTGAAGTCAGATAGCTTAACCAATAGGCTTTATCCTCAGCTAGGGCACCTGATACCCACAGTCTACTCATAAAATTGACAAATGTTCTAGTAAAGCTTGTTGGAAAAGCACTTGGGGATATAGCCTGATTAATTAAATGGTACACACGATGAGTAAGCTTGAAACTATCATCAGCTATTATTTGATATAAGTCATCGCCATCAAACCCAATAAATGTATAGAAAACTTCAGCTAGTGATCCTAAAGCTTTTGAGTACATTGTTTTATCCAAAACCTTATTCTCAAATAGTAGCTGTAATAGATACCAAGTGTTCAACGGTGTAATAGATTCTGATTTTGAAAATCTGTATATTCTAAAATCGTCAGTAACTAGTACAGCATTATTAGTTTTAACTAGGCTAAAACACTCAATAAGTTCTGGCGAAAATACCTTGTTCATAGCAGAATTTAGTGATGAATCTAGTTTTATATTTTTAATCAATTTAATGTTGTTAGAATTTCTAATAAAATTCCATAAAGTCCGTAAATGTGAATCTTCTTTCTGTAATAGTTCTTCTTGTATTTTAGTGAACAGTGAGAATGGAATTAATGCTGTAGGGAAATACTCTTCAATATGGTAAAGAAGATTTAGTTTGGCAAGTGTGAGTAACGATAAGTAATCAAAAACAAATGTAGTGCTTTTTGTATAATTTAGTTTCAATTCTTCTATAAATTCAGGTGTGTTTATTGTGTAATCTAGTGGGAAAGTAGGGTCTCTACCATTCCATATAGTTACATAGGGCTCTCTAAAAGTTTTTTCTAAAAAATAACTGGGTATCGGATTATTTTCATATTTATTTTGTATATCTATTGCCCATGCTCTTCGCTCATTAATCATCCCCAAAATCTTATCTTTCTCTTCTTCAAAATTAAATTTTTGCAATATTTCGGCTTCTGGAAAAGCGTTTTCGTATTCAAAAGCATTTTGTAGTACTCTATCCCCGCCATCTTCACCAGCGTATCTAAGATACAATGCCCCTCGATGAGATAGAGCTATTTTCTTATCATTCTCATTAACAGCTAACTCTTTTGCAGTTGTTGAAAACTGCATTGCGGTATTTTTATTTCCTAGAAGAACTTCCACTAAACTTCGATCAATCCAATACCTAAAATCTTTAGCTAAATCAGTTCCTTCTATACTAGTTTGTAGTTCACGAGCAATCTCCGTAGCTCCATTAAAAAAGTAAGCCCTTGATAATCTAAATATTTCTTGTGGGGGCAACGTGTTCCATTCCCCAGACTTCTTCATTAAAGCCAAGGAATGATCATACTTCTTTTCTCTAAAAGCTGTAACTGCCTCCATGTAGTTGTTTTGTATTTTTGGTGTATATTCGCTGTCAACCTCTAAGTGAGCTTCATCATCTTTACGCCATAGTTTAGCTAAACTCATAAGGCTTTTTATGTAGGAAATTTGTTCTATATTCCCTTTTTCTAAGGCCGCTACTAAAGCATCGTTGAATATTTTTAATGCAATGTCTAGATTTTCATAAGTAGTAAAGGTAGGTGTTAGATCCTCATAACTCATATCTGGGTTTAAAGTATCTAGCTTTAACGAAATCAACATGTAATATCTGCCTTGTAGGATCAATACTTCTATGTCATCATCAAGTTCTAACGTTTTATCGATATATATTTTCGATTTTTCAAATTCCCAAGCATTCAAATATAAGGAAGCAAGTAAATAATTCAGTTTTAAGCTTGTATTAAGAGTTGTTTTTTGATCTTCAGAAAGTGTATCTAAGAATAAATTCTCCACGTTGGAAATTCCATTAATAGCAACTATAGTCTTGAGGTAGGCATGCATCACATTCTCATTTACAGCATGTTCCGAAGATGACCACAGCGGTTGTATAAGCTCCTTAATTTCAGAAAGCAGTTTCTCTTTCTCAGCAAGATCTTTTATTGAATCAGCAATCAATAGTTTAGTTGCTACTATGTTTGTTATTGATATTGTGAAGTTAGGATCTACCTCTAGTGCTTTATGATAATACTCAATGGCTTTTTGATCTTCTTTCTTTTGGAAATACGCTACACCAATATTATTGTAAGTCCTTGCTAATTCATTTGTGAGTTGTGTACTTTTACCCTTAAGTTCTCCAAGAATTGTAAATAACACTTCTAGTGCCTCATCTTCTTTTCCTTTATCAATCATTTCAAGTGCTTTCTTAATTTCAAGGCCAATTTTATCTTTAGTGACGTTATCAGCAATTATATTCATTGACATGCTATTTGAGTTAGCAGTCTCTTTTAGTATGCCTTTTGACTTACTTTCTGTACTTAAATTTATAGAGGCGTCTATAATTTGTGCATTACTATCCGCAATGTTTTGAGTAGGGTTACGTTTAGCCTGTCTTAGCTTATAACCGGATGTGGATGTTGCAAGTATTGTATGTTTCCACAATTCTATATACTTTTGCCTTTTGGCTGATGCATGTTCTTTACGTTCGCCATATATCCTTTCATAGAGATCTGGATAACACATTACAAGATTTTCAATTTCCTGATCCGGAGACCAGCATGATATCTTAAAAGGATATAGCCCTTCGTCTGAAATTATTTCTTCCATTTCATTTTTTACTGAAACGTGTGGTAATAGAAAGCAACATACATCTAGTATTTGATTTGTAGTATATTTGTGAACCTCTACAATTTTTGGTGCTAACTCTTTTGTTCCAAGATCCTTATCTTCATGATTTTTATCTTCAAAAAACCATGTATACTCGGTTTTGGTATGGGGTTCCGTTGCACTTGTTACCAAAAATCTCCATTTCAAGTCTTTACCGAATTGAGTACCTTTACCTTGTCGCCTTAACTCTAAGATCCCAAAACCAAGTTCATCACTTAATAACTTGATTAAACTATATGTTGCGTCCTCTAATAAATCTCCTTTTGCACCGGGTAGTAGCTTATTTTTAGCTGAAATTTTCATAGTTTTGATTGGTAAAATCAGAAATATATCGCATCGTGTTACTCATTGTGAAAACCTTTTATTACATTAAAAACCTTGCCAGTAATTAAAAAAGAATCGGATGCGTCAATAATTATAGGATTATGCGGAGAAGTTGATTCTGACATAAGCACTATTTGCCCATCATTTTTCTTTAACAATTTTATATTTGCACAACCATCTATTACTGAAACTACATAATCATTGTTCTTATAATTCGCATCTTGGTGATCAACTAATACATAATCACCTTCTTCAATGTTTTTGCCTTGAATGTTGGCTTTATTCATAGAATCTCCTACAGCTTTTAGAGCGTAGACACCTTTACTTCTTTTTGCCAATGTCGTTGAAACCTGAATATATCCTTCTATCTTTTCTTCAGCAAAAATAGTCGCATCTCCACAATTAGCGGAGCCTAAAACCGGTATTTTGACAAACTCCGGCTGTGCCTCGACAACATTTTTCATTGATTGCATGATATTCAGGTCATTTTGTGCTGTAATATAGCCTTTTTTTCTCAATTGCATCAGATGGAACTTTACTTTTTGTGGGTGGTCAACTTGAATCAATTTACCTATTTTTCTATAACCCAGATTATTCAAATTTTCTATTTTTGCTAACTTAAGCAGTTTCTCTTGAATTTCATGCATGCTCGAATTTTATCACGGATGCGACTAGTGTACAATTGACAAACTTGAACACTTGAATTATATATGTTGTTAGTATTTATTTAAGGCGCTGACTGCCTTGGTACTGCTCAATCGTAGGTAAGAGTGAAAAGCAAGTTGATGTTTAATTCAATTCTTGACTTAATTGTTCAACAAGCTGTTTGGGAAAAAGGTATCATAGATCCTTACCAAAACCCTGCCATCTACCGAAAAGATCAATGTGGTGCGTGGATGAAAAGGGATTGTTACGGAAATAGAGATTCTGACTTCGGATGGGAAATAGATCATATTGTCCCACAATCACGAGGAGGCTCTAATATGGTCTCAAACTTAAGGCCCTTACAGTGGAGAAATAATGCCTGTAAAAGTGACGGAGTATTAACATGTCCGGTTACAGCAAGACAGACTTATTAGTTAACTTGGTAGGTTAATAAAATAAGTTTAGGGGAAATCGCACAAAAATAAAAGGCTGACCGGAACGTAATCGTAAGATTTTGAGCAGACTTTCGCAAGGAAAACCCTTTCTTAGTGCGATTTCTGTTCTGTTAATATTTGAGAGTTTTCCGACTTCAAATAAATTCTGCAATATACAGCACCTTGTGTATCAGTCAGCTTTCGTACTATTATTTTCCCTTCTCTAATGAGTTTATCCCTAGTAGCTGGATGGATTTTCAATCTGTCCGTTATTTGCCAATCTGTAAGCCAACAATTTCTATCTTTCAAAATTTTCACAGGTATTACTTTCTTATTTAGCATCTTTTGGCAGTCCTTACATTTTCTACCATGTTTATCAAACCAAAAGTTATCTCCAGATAATGTTCTTTTACAAACAGGGCAATCCCAATAATCTGATGGCTCTAATTCAAATCCTTTTGGATCATTTTCAAGTTTTTTTTGTCTTTTATGCTCCGCAATTGCATGGTCAAGTACAATATTTGCGAATTTATGCAGCCAATTGTTAATATCTTCCGCTTCTTTATCAGTAAATTCTTTACCTGACTTTCTCCCTAAATTTTTTATGTCTTCAATTATTTTGTCTTTCAAACTAACTACGAAGCTATTCGTGATGTAAAGAATAGAGTCGAACTGACGGAAACAAGCAAGGTTAAAGCAAATAATAGTAGTTTAGATAGTAAAAATTCTATTTGGTGGGCGGAGAGGGAATCGAACCCTCACGAGAGTATAAGTCTCATCGGATTTTAAGTCCGACGCGTCTACCAATTCCGCCACCCGCCCACAAGTTAGGTAAACTAAATTTATTTTGGTGCCCCGAGAGGGATTTGAACCCCCGACCTTTTCCTTAGAAGGGAACTGCTCTATCCCCTGAGCTACCGGAGCCTACATCTATCCAAATAGAACAGCTGTAACTTAAATGGAGCGGCGAACCGGATTCGAACCGGTGACCTTCTCCTTGGAAGGGAGACATTCTA
>JAGQNX010000003.1 GCA_020427865.1 candidate division WWE3 bacterium | reverse complement strand
CAACAAACATTATAAAGAAAAAGACCCATATGCTTTTGACTCAGGCTTTTACAATCTAAAAAAAGGTACAATTTTAGAAGGATACTTTAATAACACAAATTATTTTAGAGGAGTAGAACACGAGATTCAAAAAATATTTGATCTAGATAAATTTTATAATTCAAAATTTGACGATATAGAAACAAAAATTAAAAGCTGTAACTCAGTCTCAATTAATATTAGAAGAGGAGACTACACAAATACAAAACATAAAGATGTGTTTGTACACTTAGATACACCCTACTACAAGGAAGCATTAAAAATAATCGAAAAAAAGGTAGAAAATCCGCACTATTTTATATTTTCTTTTGATGATGATGGTACTTTCGAAGATTGGATAGAAACAGAACTTGGAATTTCTAAAAACAAAATCACATTAATTGGAAAAGAATATGTTGGAGAACAATTTAAAACATACTTACGACTTATAAGTTTGTGCAAACACAATATTATAAGCAATAGCACTTTTGCATTTTGGGGAGCCTACTTAAACAAAAATCAAACTAAAACAGTAGTATGTGCAAAAAGATGGGCAACAAAGGGAAACAACTTTGAAGCACCTAAATCTTGGAAGATAATAGAAAACTAAACTAAAGCGAACGGATCAATAGTCTATAAAGTGCTGGCAAAGTCTTGAATACGCTTAAAGCATTCTTCTTTACCTAAAATTACCATAGACTCTCGCAAAGGAGGTGAATATCTATCACCAACTAAAGCAAGCCGCAGTGCCATAAACGCATCACCATGTTTCCATTCATAAGAATCTGCTACATTTCTAACGGCATCTTCCCAAGCTTGCTGATTAGACATATCAATACTATCTAGTCCCACCATTAATGCTAAAATTAAGTTTTTAACGTCATAATAATCATGTTTTGTAACAGAAGCATCTATTTCAGAATAACTAGGTGCATGCAGCAAAAACTTTAGCTGTAAAAATGTATCGTCAAATTTAACAATGCGAGTTTGCACTAAATCTAAACCCATAGAAATAACATCTTTATGCTGCAAAAACGAATCTACCAAAGATGTATTAAATGTAGGATTAAATTCTGCAGCAACCTTTGCATAGTTCTCTAACCATTCAAAATATAATGTTTTAAAATTATCTAAAGACAGAGCACGTATATGCTGCCCATTAACCCATTCTAGTTTTTTAGCATTAAACTTTGGGTTGCTTTTTTGCATATTCTCAACAGAAATTTTATTTAAAATTTCAGCGCGAGTTAAAATTTCGTCTTCGCGCGTTTCTATACCTAAATTAAAATAAGTTAAGGCCAAATAATTATAAATTGCATCAGCTAAATATCCTTCGCTTCTGTATTGAGCCACAGATTTAGCACCTCTACGTTTAGAAAGTTTTCCAGGTTGATCTTCTGCAAGCAAATTTGGGTAATGAGTAAACGTGGGTACATCCCAACCTAAAGCTTTATAAATTAGTATTTGTCGGGGAGTATTGTTTACATGATCAGTGCCACGTACTACATCGGTAACACCCATAACATGATCGTCAACTACAACTGCAAAGTTGTACATAGGCATATCGGTAGAACGGTACAAAGTAAACGAACCAATATCGCTAGTATTTACGGTAATCTCACCATATAGCCCGTCTGTGTAAGTTATATCGTTTCCTAAATCTACTTTTAACCTAACTACAGGTTGTCTTCCAGCGTCTTCTAATGACTTTTGTTCCGCTAGGCTTAAGTTTTCGTGACCACCACTATAAATAGGGGGTTTACCATGTTCACGTTGATCTTTAATTTGTGCTTCACGTTCTTCGGGGGTTTCGTAAGCTTTAAAAGCCTTACCTTGTGCTAATAACTGATCTCTATATGTTAAAAATCTATCTAAATGAGTTGACTGAAAATAATCATTTGGCGTGGGATCATTTGTGTCTGGACCTTCATCCCAAATTAGACCTAACCATTTAAAATCTTCAAGCATCCATTTTACAGAATCGTCTTGATTACGATTTAGATCTGTATCTTCTATACGTAATATGTACTTACCTCCACTTTTTTGTGCAAAGGAGTAATTAAAAAATGCACCAATGATATGGCCTAAATGTAAGAAGCCTGTGGGACTGGGTGCAAATCTATATTTTTTCACACGATCATTCTAACATAATAGGAAGCTTGGTATACATGCGAAAAGCCCTTTTTTGTGCAAGTTTTGACTACATACCTATAAGGTAAAGAATGGATTAAAGTTTGAAACAGTACATTTAGCCTTTGCTACCAAATATACAATAAATGACTGTAGTGCTAAAATACTGATATGAGCTACGATTTGTCTACTGATGAACAAATAGTCTATGACTACTTAGTATCATGTAAACAAGGTGCTAGACCTTTACACATTCAACAGTACTGTTGGAGTAAGGGAGTTACAGTAAATTTTCATGATGTATTAGATTCTTTAATTTCCAAAGGCTTTGTCACACAAGTTCAAGGTAAACCACATACTCTCTATTATGCAAAATAATATAAAGGGATTTGGAATATCAAAAACAATACCTGCAAATGAAGGTAAAACTGCTTTAGACAATTTATATAACGGCAAGTTAAAAGAATATGAATTTCACATGGCAGGTAAACCGTCTAAGCTTAAAGTGGGAGACTATGTTTACACAATCTTTCAGGACATGCTTTATGGAAAACTTCAAATTGCACAAATAGTAGAAGGGCAAAATAATCCGGAATCGGGCAAATCAAGATCCCTAATAATTGTAAAATGTCCTGGAGAACTTTTTAATCAACCAATTCCTAAAAAAGGACACCGAGGTACAAGATATTTTGAAGAAGCGTAAAGTTACTATATAATAAGTATATGAGTCCAGTGTTTATTATTACGGGACCCAAGGGTGCAGGTAAGACAGTCCTAGTAAATAATCTCCTTAACAAACTTACCCTTTCTGTGCACCATGTACAAAATGCACAACACTCACTACACAACACTTTTTCTAACATACAAAACTTAATAGCATCACAAGAACCGATAGTAATTTGCGGCGAACTAATTCCATCAGAAGTTTTATTACTTTTACAAAAAGTAGAGGATGTAAAAACCTATTACGGATATCTAAAAGTGCAGGAACAAGATTTACTCACAAAACTTGAAAAACTAGCCGAAACAGAAATAAAGGGTATTTTAAAATGGACAACTGAGGTTGAAGAACAAGTACGCAAAACTAAACAACATAAAATATTAGATACAACTGGAAAAACAGAAACACAAATAGCAGATGAGATTGCGACTTGGATAAACTGGTACTCACCAAAATTAGCTACGATAACTGCTACTGATTAAGCATTTACTTTCAAATTCCTATTCATTTACACATATTGTACATGGCATACTATTTGTTGTACTTCTTAAATATATTTTGAAAGTTACAAACACATACAAACAAGTTATAGCTTCTCTATCTATAGAAGCGGTGTGGGAAGTACTAGAGAATACTTCGTATATAATCGAAAGTTATAGAAGCATTACGTTAGCAAGAGGCTACTACGGTGATAGTGTCATTAACTCGATAGGGGCTATGGTTTCTATGCTAGCAGGAGTTTTTATAGCACAACAATTAACACTTTATTCAATCCTAATTTTGCTAGTATTGTTAGAAGCTGGAATGTATAAACTCCTAGGAGATAATTTAACATTAAATATAATTAACCTTATAGCCCCTAGACTAATTAATAAGTGATTTATATATTGCAAAGCAATCTACTTTGTGACTACAATATAAATGTAATGCGTACTAGAGATATAGTTAAAAATTCTATATATATTTCATGGGATCATAAACTTTTATGGATTTTTGCTGTATTAGCAGGGCTAACCTTTTCAAATAGTTTTAGAATTCCCAATAGTTCTTCAAAAAATAATATTAAAAAAGACCTTCAAAATACAGAAATGATGTTAGAAGATGCTAATCAAGAAGCAAATGTACTAGGTGCCTCTACACAAAGATTTATAGAAAACCCCAAAGATACCATGAGACAAATATTTGTGACATCTGGAGAAGCTATAGCTGCTACAAGCGTAACTGTAACTGTAGGCATAATGTTAGCTGTTTTTACAGCTGTAGTTACAAGAAACTGGGCACGGGGTGCGTTTGTAAGCGGTGTGCATAAGGCTGTTAACAAAAAAAAGTATACGCTAGGGGAGTTATCAACTAACGGTAGAGTCATGATGGTAAGAAATTTTAAGCTCGGTGTTACTATAATTTTATTGCTTCTAGGTGCTGCACTGTTATCTGCATTATTATTTACAGCCACTGCTGCTATTGCAACTAAAGTTAATTGGATGCTTACAGCACTTGTAGTGATTTCTATAATAGTAGGTATGGGTATTGTATGGTTTTATTTAATATCCACAACAGTATTTTCTATGATCTTTTTAAACGTGGACCAATCAAGGGTAAAAGATGCACTTGGAAACGGGTACGATTTTGCTAGAGCAAATGCACATAGACTAGTAAAAACCTACTTATTAACAGCTGCTGTGACACTAGGACTTGCAGTTTGTATGTTAGCAGCATTTGGACTATTGGTAGTGCTTATTGGGGGACTTGGATACGCCATATTTGGACTTGTTTATAAGTTTAGCGAGGTAACTGCATATATGGGAGCATTGGTAGCAGGCATACCAACTGTGTTCGTTTTAATATCTATATGGGCTCTTACAAAAGGGCTTATGTCAACTTTTAAATACACAGTACTTATCTATTTATTTAATGATGTAAGGAATTCTAAATGAAAAACGCAGGTTTTGGAGTAAGATTAGGTGCACATTTATTAGATAATAATATATTCAAACTGTTGTTTATTATTCCTTTTTATTTTATTTCTCGAAGTGCGAGTGAAGATGTGCTACGTGCAGGATTTAGTTCTATAATGTTACTAATAGTATTTGTCTTTGGAGTATCCATTGTTATACGTACAATATATAACGTGTATTTTGTTTCTATCTATGGTGGTACACTAGGAAAATTAGCTTTTGGATTAAAAATAACTTCAGAAAATAAACTACTCGACAAAAAGACTGCGTTTTATAGAGCTACAGCAGGTTATGCATTCTCGTCAGTTTTTTTGTATTTAGGGTTTATTAAAATACTTACAAATAAAGATCATAGTGCTTGGCATGATCAGCTTTTTTATACTAATGTTACAAGAGTAGCTAATTCTACAGCAGGAGTAATGGCTTTAGTAGCTTTAATAATGTTGAATCTAATTTTATTTTTGACATCCTTAAGTAATTTTGTAAATGCAGAAGTACTGGCAATACTAAACAATCTGCACATGTAAAACATGGTTGCAGTATTAGATTTAGAAATCCTCCTAAAAAGAAAACAAGAATTAGAGCATCAATATGGTGAGCTTATAAAAGAGCTTAAGGAAGATTATCGGGATTGTTATGACTGGATAGTTCAAAACGGCAATCAAATAGGTAGTTTAAAAGACTTTTCTAAAAACATAGCATTAGCATTACTAATTTTTTCAAGTGCAGAAACTACAGTAACACTTGCAAATGCCGCTGATATATTGAGTGCAACTAATAATAGACCTCAAGAGACACGAGTGATAACAATTGATGAACTTCAAAGCCTAACAGAAGAAGATAGAGCAAGACTAGTATGGCATAGATATGGTCATATAATAGAACTTGCAAGTGCCAAGTATAATGTAGATAAGAAACTTATCTTCAGTACAATCATGATAGAGTCAGGAGGCAATAGCAGCGCATACAGATACGAACCCCATATTAATGACGCTAGCTATGGATTAGGACAGATTTTATATGGGACAGCTAGAGGAATAGGTTTTGAGGGGCCACCTGAAAAACTATACGATCCAGAAGTTACTATAGACTTGATTGCAAAATATCATGCAAGAAACCAAGAGGTTTACAAAGAAAACCTAACACCCGAACAACTTAC
>JAGQNX010000042.1 GCA_020427865.1 candidate division WWE3 bacterium | reverse complement strand
CCTCTCTGCATTTGAAGGTTCTGATATAGGTCTGGCAGACTTTTTAGAAACGGCTTCGGGTGTGTCTAACTTTTCAGATGCGGAACTTGCTCAACTTTATGCTTTTGCTGAAGAAGCTCGTTCTGAAATTTCTTCAGATATTACGTCTTATGTACAGAAATATAAGGAAGCTAGTGCTGATGTGGCTTCTGATGAAGTCGTAGTACGAATGTACGAGCACTCTTTAGAAAACTATCGTAATACTCATGCAGGATATGTAGAACTTAGTGCACTATTACAAGAAAAACTTGCTAGCTCCACCCCAAATGCTTGGGAAAAACCTTTGGTATCGTCCTCTGACGATGTACGTTCTTGGTTTAATACTGTGTTATCTCAAGAAGATGTTCCTATGTTAAATATGCACGCGGAACCTATTTATGATGAATCTACAGGTTGGTTGGGTTCTACACGCAAGACTATACAGCGTCCTACTTATGCGCTTTCTACAAATACCTATTATGTAAATGCAAATGGTGTAGTAAAGAGGGTAACGGTTGTTACAGAAAATTTATTTGTACCCGCATTAAACGCGGCTGAAGGTGTTGCACAACCCCAAGTAAACAGATTGCGTGTTAAACAGTATGATGCTAGTCAAACACCTTTAACTGCTAAAGAGGTTTATATGGCACAAGCTAGGTTAGATGCTGCTGTGTCTTTGAGTGATGCTCTTGCTTCAAGTGATTTTTACTCTAAGCTAAGTACCTCCCAGCAAGAACAACTTACGCGTTTATCTAGTGAACGTGCTAAATTTTACTATTTAGTGCCGTATAAAGATGAAAGTGGAAATTGGGGCTTTGTCGTAAAAGATGATTTACATATAGGCTACTTAAGAAAAGATTTGGATAGATCTGCTGCTTCTTTTGCACATGCGGGGTTAACGTACACACAATCTGACTATGAACATGACCTTGCTGCACAAACCGAGGACAAAACTCTTAAATTACTGCAAGAAAATTTAAGAGTTCTAGAAACAACATCTGTTTCTGCCGAAGGTGTCGTTGAGATGCGTGCCTTTTTGCATAGACAGCTTAGGGCTGCTCGAAACAATCCCCAGTTATCTGCAGAAGCTTTATTACGTATAGAACAATCGTGCGCTGCTTATGATGAACATTTGCTTAGAATTTCACATAAATTAGGTAGACCTCAAACTCTTGCTTACGCTGCCTATTCTAGATTACATAAACAAATAGAAATGGGTCTTGTATCGGGTGTTACTATGTCAGATCTTGCAGATTTAAACGAAGTTGCAATTAATGCACTAGACCAAGTTACAGAGACAGAATTGGCTATTACACAATTAGAGTTTGCCCAGGCTCGCAGAAGTACAACTCAACTAGAACTAGAAGCTACTGACGGCGTTGTAGATACTGCCCATTTGTCTGAGATTGATATTTCACAAGCTATAGAATTGCATGCCCAGTTGTATGCCTTGCAAAACAATGTATCTATAGAAGAAGCTCGCAGACTAATAAATGATGTATTAAGTGAGTACTATGGTTTGGTTGGAGGTATTGATAACCTAAATAAGGAAGAGCTTCAGTTAGTTATGTATGCACTAGATGTTATTAGTCCTAACTATTCTGCACGCCGCTTGCAACATGTTATGTCCCAGTTGACCGAACATGAAACCCCACAAAATTATGAGATTTTAGATTTTGGTTCTATAAATTGGGAAGAATTTATGTCTAGCTATTTAAGCAACCATCCGGAACTAGGGGATTTAAACGATACCGCCCGCTATGAACTTTTAGCATCTTTGCAAGAAAGCTATATGAACGGGTCTCTCGATTTAGAAACTGTATTACTTGCAAACAGCTTTTCGTTAACAAATTCTTACACGTCTACTGATACCCGTGCTACTACTATACCTCCAGCTTCTGGGGAGCACCTAGCCACCGGTGAGTCTAATGTAGAAACTATAAAAAGTTATCTTAGTGATTTAGTAAAGCATTCCGAGACGGTTTCTTTTACATATTTTCGTGATCAACGCCTTGGTGGATATAGTGCACATGCTCATCATAACTTGGAGTCTTCAAACGCAATGGACTTATATTATTTGGCGACAGCTTATTTAGATGAAAGTATACATTCTCAATTTGCAACGGGTGTTGCTGAGTGTAAGATAATACCTTCTACTGCTATTGATAGAAATAAGTATCCGTTCGTTAGATCCAATCAAGACCTTGTCTGTATTGCACTACCTTGCACTCATGTCGATAGAAGTTTACGCAAAGGGTATAGGTTTTATTATGTGTCTATGCCCTCCTCACATATTGCAAAGTTTCTTGACTTGACTTCTGCTATAGCGGATTCTAAAGATTCTTACGCTAGTTTTTCCAAAGCTGTAGTGGATGCCTTTGGGGATGATTTAAGTACCGGTGAAACTGACGAGAATGCCCCTAAAACATCAACTTTAGCTAATATTACACAACTAAAAATTGGTACATCACCTCGTGTGTAAATAAACTCGTATCAAATTTTCACCTATAGATTTTTGTTTAAATATTTCAACCTTGCTGAGCTCCTTTGTATTGGACACATGTGGACCTCCACAAAATTCTTTAGAAAAAGCACTATCTAAGTCTTCCCCAATATAATAAACATTAACCGTTTCCCCATATTTTTCACCAAAAAAGTGTAAGGCACCTGTTTTTTCTGCTTCATCTATAGGTAATGTAATCATGTTTACAGGTAGTTCTTCTGATATTTTTTCATTAATTAGGTTTTCTACCTGTCTTAATTGTTCTTCTGTTAGTTTATCGTTGTGTGAAAAATCAAAACGTAGTCTTTCTCCTGTTATGTTACTTCCTTTTTGCTCAACCTGTTCACCTAAAACCTTACGTAATGCCCAATGAAGCAAATGCGTTGTTGTATGATATTTTACTGTTTGCTCGCTGGAATCTGCTAGACCGCCTTTAAATTTATGTTCTGCACCTGCTCGAGACTGTTGTTGATGTTGATCAAATAACTGTTGATAGCAAGTGTTAAATTCTTGTTCGTTTAGATTACTAAATTTGTCTTTAGCATCTTGTGCAAAGATTTCTGCAGGATAGCCTATTGATTGAAAAAGATTAAATGCAATTGTTGCTAATGTTTCTGTATTAAGTTCCTCAACTTTTTCTAGTTCTTTTATAGATTCGCGTTCGCCCTTATCTAATAACTTTTTAAACTTTGTTTCTTCCTCTTCAAAAGTTTTCATTATCGAGTGTTTTTGTTCGTTTAATTGTGGGTATAACCAGTTAAGAGTTGTTACAACTGTTGGAACAAGTTCTGATGTTAAGTTTACGTTTGCAGCAACTCCAAGCTTTATTGCTTGGCGTATCATTCTTCTTAGTAATCGCCTTAACATATAGCCTTGCTCTTTATTAGATGGGGTTACTCCGTCCATAGCCATAAAAGTTGCTGTTCTAATATGGTCTGCAACTATTCTTATAGCTATTGTAGTAGGCATGTCTTGATCGTATTTTTTGCCAGTTAATTGTTCTATTTTATTTACTATTGGAGCAAAGGAATCTGTTTCAAAAATATCTCGTTTATTTTGGCTTACCATTACAAGTCTTTCTAAGCCTCCTCCAAAGTCCACATTTTTTTGTGGTATTTCTTTCCAGCCTTCTTCACTCATTTTGTATTGCATAAATACGCTGTTACCTATTTCTAAAAATTCGTCATCGTTGTCTACTGGGTTTTTTCCATTGCCGTTTCCTTCTCCAAGGTAGTAATGAATTTCGCTATCAGGTCCTCCTAATTCTCCAACTGCTTCCCCTCTTTGCCACCAGTTTTCTTTTTTTCCGTATGGAAAAATACGCTCTCCGACTTTTGCATCTATACCATATTTTGCAAATACCTCTTTTAGTATGTCTATTGATTCTTGGTCTACTGGTGCATCGTTATCTCCTTCAAAAACAGTAGCGTACATTCTGTTAACATCTAGTCCCATGTGTTCTACAAAAAGCTCGTATACCCAAGGTAGTTGTTCTTTTTTAAAGTAGTCATTTAAACTCCAGTTTCCAATCATATGAAACCCTAAAGTATGGCTTGAATCCCCAATTTCTTCTAGGTCTTCAAATCTAATACAACGTTGAACATTCATAAGACGTGTTCCTTCTGGGTGAACCTCTCCTGTAAGATATGGGACTAGTGGGAACATACCACTGTTTACAAAAAGTAGTGATGGATCATTTTCGGGAACAAGCGGTACATTAGGAATTTGGTAATGTCCTTTTTCGTTATAAAAATTTAAAAAGGCTTCTAATATTTGTTGTGTTGTTTTCATTTTTTCCTTTGATTGGGGAACAAAAAAACTCGCCCCAATATACTAACTATAAACTAGTATACAAGGGCGAGTCTTTTATAAATATACCCGCGGTACCACCTTGCTTTGCTACAGAGTTGCCTATGTAGCCTTAGTAGCTAACTTTTGTTAGCGTCTTTTTTTAACGAATAAGCTTAACTTCGATACAACTCCCAGAATGGCATTTGGCTCTGATCTACGCCGTATGCAGGGTATTATATTGCGTCTATTAATGGTTTGCAAGTATAGTGAGTATATTATGGATAAACCTAAATTTCTTTATCATGGTAGCTCTAATCCTAATATACAAATCTTTAAGCCTTTTGCTAAAACTTATCGTAACCCTAAGGAGGGTGCCGTAATATTTGCTGCACCTACAAAAGCTGCTGCCACAAAATTTATTGTGTCTTGTGATGACTCTTGGTCTGCCTTAGGTAGGTTTGGTTCTACTTACTATGCCTTGTATTCAGACGAAGTTAGATTTAAGAATAATGATATAGGAGGTGCCCTTTACACATTGCCCTCGAATACCTTTTATATTGATCCTGATTATACAGGTAGTTACTCCGAATGGGTTAGTAAAGATGCTGTAGTTCCTGTTGAAGTTGAACATTTTTCATCTGGACTTACCGCAATGTTTTCCTATGGCGTACATGTTTATTTTACGTCGCCTTCTGTACTAGATCAGTTGCGTAGTGCACAAGATCATGGGTATGCATTACTTAAAACACTAACTCCCGCAAATGCACTACATGACTCTACATTTATTGCTACTCTATAAACCTGTTGTGCCTATATTCATTATATTTGTATAATTAATCGTGCACCAAGAAAAATCCCAAACAAAAGATACAACTAAATATGTTTTCGTAACTGGCGGAGTAATTTCTGGACTTGGAAAAGGTATAAGTACTGCTTCTATTGCCCAAATAATTAAATCGTATGGTTATAAAGTGTCTGTTTTAAAAGTAGACATGTATCTAAATTTAGATGCTGGAACTATAAACCCCTTAGAACATGGAGAGGTATTTGTAACAGACGATGGTATAGAAACTGACCAAGACTTAGGAAACTACGAACGCTTTTTAAATCAAGATATGCATCGTCACAACTATATGACCATGGGTCAAGTTTACTATGATGTTATAACAAGAGAACGTCAGCTTGCCTATGAAGGTGAGGATGTTGAAGGTCATGTACATATTCCAAAAGAAATCATAAGACGTATTAAAGAAACTGCGCAAAAAGATGAAGCCGATGTTATGTTTATAGAAGTAGGTGGCACTGTGGGTGAGTATCAAAATGTAATGTTTTTTGAGGCTATAAGACGTCTTAAACAAGCACATCCCCACACCTATATTATGCATTTGGTTTACTTAATTAAGCCCGAGTTTTTAGGGGAAGTTAAAAGTAAACCTGCCCAATCGTCAATTTATGAGCTTTATAAATTAGGTTTGCAACCTGATTTTGTAATATGTAGAAGCAAAGATCCTATTGATGCTAAAAAGCGTAGCTTAATGTCCTACAATGCTGGTATTCCTGACGAGCATATAATAAGTGCACCCGATGTTCCTACTATTTATGAGATTCCTCTAATATTTAGAGAACAGGATCTTGGAAATAGGCTTTTAGATAAAATGGGCCTAAAAGCAAATAAGTCCGATTCTTCTGAATGGTTTAATTTTGTAACAAAAACCAAAAGTGTTACTAAAACTGTGGATATAGCGGTTGTTGGTAAATATTTTAAAATTGGGGATTCTTCTATATTGGAAGATGCCTATGTATGTGTGATTGAGGCTATAAAACATGCATCTTGGCAGTTAGGTGCCAAACCCAATATTCAATGGTTTGATGTGGCTCGTTTTGAAGACGAAACCGAAAGTACCAAAATAAAAAAAGAATTAGCCGAATATGCGGGTATTATTGTACCTCAAGGATGGGGTAGTAGAGGGGTAGAAGGTAAAATAAAAACAGTAAATTATGCTAGAGAAAATAAAGTACCTTATTTAGGTTTATGCTTTGGAATGCAAATGTCTGTAATAGAATACAGTCGAAATGTTTTAGGATTAGCGGATGCTAATTCTATAGAAGTTGACCCCACAACTAGTGCTCCAGTGATTCACATTATGGAGGAGCAAAAAGAATTTATGGAAAACAAACAATATGGAGGTACTATTAGGCTTGGAGGGTGGCCTTGTAAGCTAGTAGAAGGTACTCAATTACATAAGCTTTATAAAAAATATGGTGCAGATTCTATAGTTGATGGTGTTGTATCCGAAAGACATAGGCATAGATATGAATTTAATAATGACTACCGCAAACAATTAGAAAAAGCGGGGTTGGTTGTATCTGGTACATCTCCTGATGGGAATTTAGTAGAGGCTATAGAATTGCCTAAATCTATACATCCATTTTTTGTAGGTACACAGTATCATCCCGAATATAAGTCTAGACCAATTCAGCCACATCCATTGTTTTTAGGCTTTATTGAAGCTTGCTTAAAATAAACTATAGAGAATTAAAAAATTCAACATCTCGCTCAACAACGGTTGTAAAGCTTGCAGTTAAATTATGATTATCGTTTTGATAAGTATAAAACTGTACACTTTTGTCTGCTTGTATTAGCTCCTTTTCTAAGTCAATTGCCCATTGGTAGGGTACTGATTCATCTAAAGTTCCATGATGTAGTATTATTGGTGCTTCTAGCTTGTCGAGGTTTGTTATAGCACCATACATTGGGTAATCTTTGGGGGGCACAGTTTCTAAGGCTAGTTCAAACTCGCTTAGTCTTGCCACGTTTTCTGGTCTTCTTAAAAAGAACGCTGGGTTTTCTGGAAACTCTTTTACTGCAGGTGCCCATAGGCTTATTCCTTTTACTTTGTTATTAACTTCTGCTGCAACTAAACTTACCTCTCCTCCCATGGAGTGTCCATACATAAATATTTTGTCTAAATTAGCGTTTTCTATGCTAGGCAATGTTTCCATTAAATTAAGCACATCCATAGCATAGTCTATTCTGCCTAAAGAATTATTAGCTTTGCCTTCAGACTTATCGTGCCCTCTATAATCGGACTTAATTACAATAAAGCCTTTGCGTGCATAACTTTCTGAATAATCTTTATAAGAGCTTTCTGTTGAATATTGTTCTGGTGGTATATATCCATGATTAAAAATAAGTATAGGCCAACCCCCTTGTGGCACGTCCCCCGCGGGTATGTGCATTAGTGCATATATTGAAATGTTATCTTGTGATTTGTACGATACCTTGTAACTAGTAAAATCGCTATTTGAGGTAATTGTATTTTCTATTTGTAGTTTTTGTGGGTTATAGGTTTGTTGCTTTAGCCAAGGTATTGTACCTTCTTTATATTCTTCTTGGATATTTTGTGTATTTTTTTTGAATTCCATATTTTCCTTCTCCACACTTATGTTGGTTGGATACCTCTCTACTTTAGATTTTTCATTAGAATAGTAAATGTAACCAGCAATAAGTAATCCTACTACTAATGCAAGCACTATATATCTCATAAGTTAAATTTTACCATCTTTGTTTATAGCTTTGTAACAATGACAACAATTATATATAATCAAGTTAATGTTTAAACTGCCTTTTAGTTTTGGTTCTTCTAAAGAACCCTACTTTTTAATACTTACTCTGGGAGCTGATCATATAGAATGTTTTGCTGTACATGTAAACACCGAAAGTTTTAAGCCAGTATGCGAAATAATTGGTTTTGGTAGTGAGCTTGTAGGTTTAGATATTATTAGATCTGGTGTAATAGTTGATTTTGATAGTGTTGTTTTAGCATTTAAAAATGCAGTAGCTACAGCTACTTCTGAGTTAGATGTTAAATTTAGGGATGTAGTTTTTGGATTAAATAGTTCTATAGCCTTTGATTTAATGACTAATGTTCGTCTTACCCGTAGTGGTGTAAAACCTTTAACCAGTGAAGAAATCGCAGATGTTTATTCAAGCACTTCTGAAGCTGCCAATGCTGCCGCATTAGAAGAAATTTCTAAAATAACGGGGGACTCCAATATAGATTTAGAATGTATTACTACTTCAACTGTATACATAGAAGTAGATGGTAACAAGGTAGATTCTTTAGAGCATGCTACCGGAAAAGTAATAGAACTAGCCCAGTTTTGTTCTTATGCCCCAACTTATGTTACTCATATGTTGCAGGATCTTGCTTCTGCTCTAAAACTTAATGTTAGTGCAATCACTTCTGAAATGTATGCATTAACCAGTTCTATAAAGCCTATGCTTGGAGAATATTTTGACGGAGTAATAATAGATGTGGGAAGTGATAGCACAAATGTTGGAGTTGTTTTTGGAGGTGGTGTTGTGAATAGTAAATCTATTTCTGTAGGAGGATCTGACTTTACTAAACAAATAAGCAAGTTAACGGGCTTGTCTTATTTTGGTGCGGAAAAGAAAAAAACTGATTATTCACGCGTTCAAGCAGAAGAGCAAAACAACACTCTAACCCAAACACTAATGCCTGACTTAGAAGAGGATGATACTAAAATCCATCAAGCCATAGGGTCTGTAATTGAGACTTGGCTAAGTGGTGTTGAATTGTTATTTTCAGAATTCGATGGAATCAAAACTTTTGGTTCTAAAATTTATCTTACAGGCGGTGGTATTATGCTTCCAGAAATATTGGATGTCTTAACTAAAGAACCTTGGACCAAAGCTATTCCGTTTAAATCTCCGCCCGAATTTGTAAAGTTAAATTTAATGGATTTACATTTTGTATCTGATAAAACTGGAATGTTAGATAGTCCTATGTTTATCATTCCTGCATCTTTAAGCTATACTTATTTGGAATCTAATTCATATCTATGATACATGAGAGAGTAAAAGTAGTGTTAGAAATGCACGACGACGTAGTTGATGCATTAGAGAAAATTCGCATGACCGATGGGCCTAGCTTATATGTAGAAGTCCCAGAAGGTTCTGTATTATTTGACAATATTCTAAATCTAAAATTGTTACAACGGGAATCTGATTCTATAGGTAAAGATTTGCGATTTCATACCGAAGATCCTGTTGGACGTAAGTTTATAACACAAATACAAAAACCAGATCCTGTTGCCGAAGGTTTTGTTACAAAAGAACTTTATGAAGGATCTAGTTCAAATATGCCTACAATAGAAGCACGGTTGCCTAACCGCAGCACTAATAAAAGCAAACTACCTAAACTTTCTATTCCTGCATTTAAATTGCCAAATTTAGCCTTACTTAAGGTTTCTGGTGGTGTATTAAAGTGGTTGGTTTTAGGGGTACTTACTCTTCTTATACTAGGTATAGTTGGTTACTATACCGTTTGGTCTGTACCTAAAGCCCACATAACAATTAAAGTTGAATCCCGACCTTTACCAAAAAGTGTAACAATACGTGTAGAAAACTCTAGTACTACTAACTCTGAAAACAAAATTTTAGCTGGGTCTCAGTTAAATACCACGGTTACTGAGTCTTCTAAAGCTAATACAACCGGCACAAAGGAAGTTGGTGAAAAAGCAACAGGAAGTGTAAAACTCTACAATCGCACTAATGCAATTATAGAAGTAGAAAAAGGCACTATTCTTACCTTTAAAGACAAAAGTTTAGATTATGTATTAAAGTCTACTGTAGAAGTTCCTGCACAGAAGTTGGCTGACCCCACAGATCCGGCAAGTGTAAGTGTTCCGGGAGAAAAAGAAGTAAGTGTAGAGGCAAAAAGCTTTGGGTCTTCCTACAACATAGATGAAGGTGAGACCTTAGAGCTGGACGATTACAAACGAAGTGAGTTGGCTGCAGTGTCTTTTGATAAATTTGAAGGTGGTTCTACAAATACTGTTAAAGTTGTTACTCAAGAGGATTTAGATAATTTAAGTAAAGTCTTATCGCCTAAACTTTCGGAATCTGCCGAAAAAGCTATTAAAAAACAGTCCAACAGTAGCGTTGAGCTAATTGCAGGCTCAGTATCTTATGAAGTATCTGAGCAAAAATTTAGCCACAAAGTAGATGATGAAGCTGCTGAAGTTGAATTAACACAAACAGTGGTAGCAAAAGGTCTAGGTTATTCTCCTAAAGCTTTAGAAACATTAATAGACTCTTTAGCTAGTGACTTTGTGCCCGATGGTTTTGAACTTTCGGACAAAGATAAATCAATTACGGTTGAAGTGTTGGGGAATTCCGATGATACTGTACTAAATTCTACGCAAGCTGATTTGCAAGTAACATTACGTTCTTTTATTGTTACTAAAGTTGATACCGATAAAATTGCAAGTGATCTAGCGGGTAAATCATTACAGGAAGCTCAAAAGATTTTGGGTGGAATACGTGATATTCTTACTTACAATTTAGAGGTTTCTCCTTCTATACCTCTTCTAAGCCGTGTCCCTTCCAATATAGACAATATTACTATAGAGGTAGAAAGGGTAGATGATTAATGCCTGAAGAAATTATAAAACAGCATACTCGTGTATCAAAAACTAAAGAAGAGGTTTTAATAGGACTTGACTATGGAAGCACAAACATAGGTCTTGCTCTTGGTAAAGCTGGTTTATCCTCTCCCTTAGGTATAGTTTCTGGTAAAAATGACTTAACAGCAATAAAAGAAATTTCTAAGTATATTACAGAAAATAGAGTTACCAAAGTAGTTATTGGGTTACCTCTTGATGGTTTTGGAAAGGATACACTTCAGTCTAAAGAAGTGCGTAAGTTTGCTAAATTATTACGTATTTATATTAAACTTCCTCAAGAATTTGTAAACGAAAATTCTACAACACAGGAAGCTCTTAATAGTTCTTTTGCTATGGGAATTTCCCAAAAAAGACGCAAGACACTAGACCACATCTCTGCCGCAATAATATTAAAAAACTATTACAGAAATTTAGAAGAACAACCTAAGTCAAAGTTAAAAAACTAGTTAGCAAGATTTATGCTTCCTCGGTTATAGGAGGTATCATTTTTACGTTTTTAGAATCGCATTTCATGCATTGAAAATTTTCACCCTCTATCATGCATTCAGGGCAAAGATAAATACCATCACGGTATTCTAGGTCTTTTTGCTCGCAGCTATTGCATAAGAATGCCACATCATCTTGTTCTATTTGTCCACAATTAGGGCAAACAAATGCATGTGCCTCAGAAACGGGAGTTTGTTGTGTGTTAATATTTTCATCCATATTTATAGGATAACAATATTTATAAGCACGTGGCAATATTTGATTATATTTGGTAATCTAAATGTATGATTTTTGTATATATATACTTAATTTTGGGCTTTATATATGCACTTTACATATTTTTATTTGCTTCAGATGGTTTATTAGCTTTTCCTATAAATATGCTTGCAGGACCACTTGTAGTTTTATATGTGACTTATAAAACAATACGTGGCCATCGCATAAAAGTTAAGTTTTAAAATGTATAAATATGTCTTTAATGATAGAAAAGCCATAATTTTTGATTTAGAGGGTACTGTACTTGTAGATGATTCTGTATGGAAGTCTTCTTTTGTCTCTGTTGGAGCACGTTTAGGTTATTATGGCCCCGCTTATGAACCCTCTTCGGGTATAACACTAGCAGATGCCTGGAAAAATGCGCAAGACCTAAAAATGCTAGATCACAAATTACGTATAGATGATTTAGTTTCTCAGGTATATAAAGAATATTTAGCAAATCTTTCTTTAGTAAATGTGCGAGATGGATTTTTTGAACTTGTAGCAGAACTTAGAGTAAACCATGACTACAAAGTAGGCCTCATTACTGGTAATACAAAAAGCAATATTCCACCTTTGTTAAAAGCTTTAGGATTAGAAAATGTTTTCGACACTATAGTGTATGAGTCTGACGTTTCAAAACCTAGACCAAATTCCGAAATTTTTGTTACCGCAGCTCAAAACTTAGGTATAGCTCCCGACCAATGCCTTGTTTTTGATCACACAGTAAACGGTGCAAAAGCTGCCCTTGATGCTAATATGCCTTGTTTTATTATTTGGAATGGTGTTGTTGATCGTTTTGATTTTCCACAACCTATAGTTGCCTTTTTACCTGATTTTGAAGGCTTGTCTGACTTGGTTGATTATGATTTAGCTGAGCGTGTAAAAGAGCTACCTACAACTTAAACTATGTTAAAATCTCCCATATGAAAGATTTAATAGAATATCCAGATTTTGCAAAAGTAGATATTAGGGTAGGTACCATTACTAATGCTATTAGGGTAGAAGAGTCCGAAAAGTTGTTAAAACTTACTGTAGATTTTGGAGAAATTGGTGAGCGTACTATTTTAACTGGTATGCAAAAGTGGTATTCGCCAGATGATTTCATAAATAAACAAATGCTTTTTGTAGTAAATCTTGCTCCTAAAAAAATGGTAGGTTTAGAATCGCAAGGAATGCTCCTTTCTATTGGCGATAACCCACCCGTGTTTATTCATCCCTCCCAGCCAATATCAAACGGTACTGGAGTAAGCTAAAAAATCCACGTATAATTAAGTAGTGAAAAAAATTCTACCCATTTTAATAACAGTAGTTCTACTTGGTGCTGGAGTTTACTTTGTTCCATCGTTAACCCCAAATAATAAGGTTCCTGCCGATCTACAAGAACTAGGCCAGTTATTTACAGGTGAAACGCCTTCGTTAAAAGATATACCCTCGGACTTTGTTAGTGTTGCCAATTTAACCCTAGATGACAGTAAAAAGTTAACTCTTACCAAAGAAAAACTTGAAGAACTTTTACACGACAATGTTGTGGGTCTTGAATATGCTGGTTATAAAGTTAAAAATGCTTCTGTTAATTTGTCTGCTAATTTAGCCACCTTTACAATAGATCTTGATTCTGACGAATCTTTTGCTGCATCCTTTAAAGTTGATTCTACTAGCAAGTTTTTAGAATTAGAGTCTGTTAAAAGCGTAGGTACTAAAAAAATATCTGGCTTAAAAATGACAGCCTTAGAACTTGCTTTGTCTAATGTAGAAGATTTAATAAATACTTATGATTCTAAACTTTTAGCGCATATTCAAAAAATAGCTATTACTTCTAATCACGTAGAAGTTTGGCTAGAATAAACTCGCTGTTTGCTCTGTACTCTGTATTATTACTTTTCTTTGTTATAATCGCATAGATGCAGGATTACAAACCTAAAACATACTCAATAAAGACCTTTGGTTGTCAGGCAAATGTTGCTGATTCTGACACTATGTCTGGTATATTAGAAGCTTTAGGTATGGAGCGTGCTTCTACATCAATGGATGCAGATGTTTTTATAGTAAATACCTGTTCAGTACGCCAAAAATCCGAAGACAAAACTTATGGTTTAGGTAAAGAATTTAGAATTAGACAAGACGAAGGAAAAAGCGTTCCCTTTACTATTATGGCAGGTTGCATGGTTGGGTCCGTAACAGGGGAGAGGCAACGGTACGAGTTTGAAGAACTTCAAAAAAAGACTCCTTGGGTAAACGCTTATATTAATCCCGCGCAACTAATGAATATTCCTTCTATTTTGGCCGACAACAATTTATTAGACGAATGGACCTTACAAAAGTTTGACCCTAAAAGTGTTATGCCCGCTCAGGATGATAACGCCCTCCCAAAACATGCTTTTGTAAATATTTCTTATGGTTGTGATAATTTTTGTACCTTCTGTGTTGTTCCTTATGCTCGAGGTTCCGAAGTATCGCGTAGTGAGGAAGAAATCTTAAAAGAGATTTCCCATTGGATTCGTCGCGGTATTACAGAAATAACTTTATGTGGCCAAAACGTAAACTCTTGGGGGTTAAATATGAATGAAAAGTTTGAAATCCGAACAGGCTCTGATCAAAAAATTCCATTTGCTGAGTTACTTCGCAGAGTACATGCACTACCCGAGATTACT
>JAGQNX010000002.1 GCA_020427865.1 candidate division WWE3 bacterium | reverse complement strand
TTTGCGCGGATTACGTCCGTCGCCTTTCGGGTTGCCTGCGCACCTTTGCCCGCCCTGTCGAAACCGGTACATCCCCACCGAAAAGCACGCAATCGCATGCGCTTAGGTGGAGATGAGGGGAGTCGAACCCCTGTGTTGTAAGCTAAACCATAACGGTGTACAAGCTTATCTAATCTTTGAATTTAGAAGGAGAGGAAATTAGCTAACCTCTAAACCCTTCCTAGGTCTAAGTTTACACTCTAGTGCTTGGCAAACTGGGGCGACCAATCACAGATCACCTCATTCTGGTTTTATAAGATTGAAACAAGTCCTCCAGACAGAACCTGCACAACCTGACTCACACTTATAGGTAAGTCATAACGAAAAGCTTAAGCAAATGCAGGTGCAAATACATCAGCGTCTTCGTATACATAAGCTACATCATCTGCAGTTATGGGTGCTACATTTTTACGAACATATAGCGGTTTCGGCTTGCCATATATAGAATACACTTACAGTCAAATCCTTGGCATCCCCATGTAAAAGAACATTGTTATTATAACAAATAGTAAACGTAGTTTAAATTACCAACTACGGGTTTCACCTAGTAACCAAAATTGACCAGTAGGTATAGTTGTACTAGTAGCAAGTTTAAATATATCATTTGCAGCATCTTCAGGGGCACGTTCACCATTAGGACCACCCATATCGGTTTTTACCCAACCAGGGCATATGCTAGATACATGTAAATCAGACCCAACATATCTACCTGCAAGACTTCTGGTGTACATGTTTAGTGCAGCTTTACTTATATCGTAAGACGGTGCATAAGAATTAGCACTTATATCTTCCGAAAAGGCACCCATAGAAGAAGATAAATTTACAATACTACCCACGTTGTTTATATAAGGAATTAATGCTTCCGTAACTGCAACGGTGCCAAAAAAGTTAACCTCCATAGTATCACGCAACTTTTGCATATTAATAACATTGGATTCTAAATCTAACAACACACCAGCATTATTGATTAAGATATCTATACCACCTGCGGTTTCTACAACTGTTGCGACATCGTTTATAAAAGCACCACTTGTAGTATCAAGCTGTAATATTTGTAAATTTTCACCTTCTAGTTCGGGGATCTGACCTGTACGACATGTAGCATAAACAAAATAACCTTCATTTAAAAACTTTTTAGCAGTGGCTAAACCAATACCTCGGTTGGCACCAGTAATTAAAACTTTTTTCATAGGGTTATTTTAACATTTATAAGCTAGTGCGAGAGTTTTGCTTAAGTTCGTTATCTAAATCTTTTTTGATTTGACGCTCTTTAGCTACAACCTTTTTTTCGTGAGCTTTTCTACCTCTAACAATTGCAAATTCTACCTTTATTAAACCATGCTCTAATATTACAGACAGAGGAACGGCAGTCTTACCTTTTTCTTCTAATGATTGTTTTATAGAAGCAATCTCATGTTTTTTTAATAGTAATTTTCTGTCTCTATCTAAAAATGTATCAGAAATATCTTGGCTTAACTTTGAATATCTACCAATATGAAAACTTGTTATAACTGGTGTATCATCCTTAATTTTTACAAAAGCACCTTGCAAATTACCGCGTTTTTCCCGCAGAGCTTTAACTTCAAATCCAGTTAACACTATCCCTGCTGTATAGTTTTGAAGAATATCATAATTATGAAAAGCTCTACGGTTTTTTATTAAAAGCATAGCGAAAATATTATAACACTAGACTATTCTTCGACTTGCGTAGAATCGGTTTGTTCAGCAGGTGACTGGAGGGGAATCTCAAAAATCTTGGTATCATTTAGAACATATAAAGTTTTTTCATCGCGACTTACGCTAATATCACGGATATCATTTAGTGTATCGTCTTCAGTAGATTTGTATTGATTAACCAGTGCACCTGAGGAATCCAAAACCACAATACGCTTATTTGCAGGATCAGCTATATAAATATTTTCAAAATTTAGATCGGCGACCAACTTAGTTGCTCCGACTAAACTATCGTTAACAGATGAAACTTTAAATTCTTCGTCTTGCACACCTCCTGCAAAACTTTCAACAATACCCTCTTTAGTTAATACATAAACATTAAACGCAATTGCAAGATCTTTAGGAGATTCAAATGCAGAATCAGTTCCCCATAAACTGCCATCTAAATCACCTTCAGCAGGAGAATACTTAACTAAATCACCGCCTTTAGTAGAGTAAATAAAATCTAAATAAGAATAACTAACACCTAAATCCGCAATATCATAAGTATCGGATTCGTCACCTGTGGAAGAATCAAGATACACATAGGAATTACTTGTAGCAAAAGAAACGGTATCATCGGAATAAACTAAGTTTTTAATGCTTCCATACGTTGGTTCTAAAGAAGTGAACTTAGCTACATCAAGATCCGACCTGTAAATACGCTTGCTTGTAGAGTCCGCAACATAAATAGAATCAGAGGTAACAATTATCTCCGTGGGATTAAGATTTACATCACTAACAATTAAGTCGTAAAAAACACTAGGGGTTACTCTAAGTACCTTGTTTTGAGAATCTTCTTGTTGTTGTTCTTCTAAATCTAACATATTAGTGGGAGGGGGTACTTCTAAAGCTACAGAGTCCCCTTGTACGCTGGGTTTATCATCAGAAATATCGTTAGGAGTAGTTACAAAGAACTTAGACAAACTAGAAAATTCTGGCAATGCATCTTTGTTAATAAAGCTATATAAAAGAGCAAATATAAATAATAGAGCTAATACAGGTCCTACATAACCTACGTTTTTAAGTTTAGATGTAAAACTAGAACCCGAGACACTAAAGATATTCTTTACACTACCTCCAACAGGTTTGGTGGCATGCGAGGCTGCAATACTAGATACAAAACTAGGTGTATCAGCAGACGTGAGATATACACCATCTATTTTTAAAATTAATGCAGCAGCATCCATAGGTAATTTAGAAGAGTGCAAGGGTTCTGTAGAAGAAATTAATTTATCTGCAGGGTATACAGATAAAAACTTAGATGTGCCAAGTAAAATAATATCGCTATCTCTAACAATACCAGAAGACACCGCAAATTTACCTTCGGTGGCAGCCTTTATGGGTTTAATATCACCATCGCGCATTAAATAACTACCACCATATCCATACTGCACTAGGTATAAAACATTATTCCACAATACACTTACTAAAATATTAAAAGATGCACCCTTTGCAAGAGCTGTCACCTTTTCACGTACGTCTACCACCGCTTTTTCTAAAACTTGTACAGGCGAATCATTCTCGGAATAAAAATAAGAATTGTGCAAAACATCATGAATAACCTTACTTACTAACAACGTATCAATAGGTGCAGCACTTGTAATATCATATAAAGCATAAACTATGCCTTTAGATTCCAACTCAGGGGAATCGGCACTTACAACAGAACTAGAAGCGAAAGAGGTGGCATTCTCTGGTAGTGCGGGGTTAAGCTTTTGGACTTTGGCAGAAAGTTTACTCATAACATTTCTAACTTATATTAGTACTTATGATAACAAAACAAAAGCAATGCACAAAAACTAAATAGTTAAAAAGATAACCACGATAAAATAAGAAGCACACCTACCGCAAAAAAATGAGCATATGAAACAAAGGTAAATAAAACAGAAGCTGGGGTAGTTACAGATTTATTCATTAATGACACTTGTCTAACAATTAAAAAAGCAAAGAACAAATACACTACTTCTAGTACAAATAT
>JAGQNX010000041.1 GCA_020427865.1 candidate division WWE3 bacterium | reverse complement strand
TTTGGTATTATGGGTATTTACTCTCAGATACAAATCCACAAACTACCCTAGCACAAGATATGATGAAAAAATCTGCGGGAGGAAGCAGTGCAGGTTGGCGATTTGGACACACAGCAACTAACAAATTAGAATTAGTTATAGCGGATGGGACTAATTCCACAACTTCAACAACAACGTCAGACACAATAGATGAAGCTTGGCATTATGTGGTAGGTGTAAAGGATGAGGTTAATGACCAAATTAGGATATATTTTGACGGGGTATTAGAAGATTCTGATACAGACACTACAACAGGAAGTCTGGTAGACAGTGGCGAAACAATAAACTGGGGAAATAACTTCAATCTAATAGAGGATGAATTAAGGTTTAGTACAGTTCCCAGAACAACAGACTGGGTACTTACCGAATACAATAATCAAGACTCCCCTTCTACTTTTTACTCACTAGCACAGCAGGAGCAATCCAAAGATCCGGCACTATACTGGAAATTAGATGAAGGTTATGGAACAACTACACAAGATAAAACAAACACAGGGTACATAACAAATGCAACGTGGGCACTAGAGAATGAATGTATAGAAGGAAGATGTTTAAAATTTGACGGCAGTGGAGACTATATAAGAAGTGGTACAGATCCAAGTAATATAGACTTTGCTGCAGGAGAATCGTTTACAGTGCAAGCATGGATAAAGCATCCTACTATATCTACGAGTGCAGATACTATACTAGCTAAATACAATGCCTCAACAGGAGCAGATGGCGGATATAAATTAACAATGGAATCTGATGGAGATATTAAATTTGGTATTGATGATGATGACACGAGCTTCCCTACTGTGGCAGCTACATCCACAGCTGCCACATACGATGACAACAATTGGCACTTTGTTACAGGAGTTAAAAACGCAGATACCGACATCAGCTTATATATAGATGGAGTGCTAATTACCTCAACAAATATTGGTTCTACAACAGGTCCTATATCTAACACCGATGATTTGTTTGTTGGAATCGATGGTGACGGAAGTGGCGAAGATTGGCAGGGTTATATTGACGAAGTGAAGATTTATCCATATGCAAGAACACAAGCCGAGATAAATACCGATTTTGTGGTAGGTAGAAGCGCAGCGGGAGATACTGCGGTATTAGGACGCGAATCTAATGATTTTTTAAATAAGGGCTTGCAGGGATATTGGAAGTTTGATGAAACGACTGCAAACACATGTACAGGAGGGACAAATGATTCTTGTGATAGTAGCGGTAATGGTTATGACGGAGCGTGGACGGGAGATGCAATAGGAACCCCAGGAAAATACTACTACGGAATTGAAAAAGCAGATGGTGGAAATGGTTATGTAAATATGGGAGATGTTTTAGATTTTGATACTAATAACTTTACTATATCTATATGGGTAAATTTAGATAGTTTAAGTTCCCCAAATACCCCAGAAATACTAGATAAACTACAAACAACGACTAGAGGCTACCATTTAAGAGTGGCAGATAATGATGAGGTAGAATTTTTAATAAAAGGGACATCAAGTAACATTGAGGTAAATTCGGCTAACAGTGCAATTACAGCAAACCAGTGGTATCACATAGTAGCAGTTTACGATAAAGACAAAGGAAGTAAAGTGTACATAAACGGTACACAAAGTGGTAACACAGTATCTGGGGATGCCGGAAGCATTGCTACTACAGAAAGTTTATATGTTGGAACAGGATTTAATGGGGATGAACTAGATGGCCAGTTTGATGAACTTAGAATGTACGATAGAGCCTTAGATGAGCAAGAAATAGCAAGACTTTATGACTGGGGTCCTGAACCAATACTATATTATGACCTAGAAGATGGCGATAGTACTTCGACAACTTATGACAAATCTAGAAACGGATTGAATGGAAGTATTGAGGAGCAAATAGCTGTATTGACCCAAGGATATGCTAAGATCGTGGAATATGTAGAAGTTACAATAGCAGATGGGGCAGCGTCAGGATCCACTAACCTATCAACTATTACAGACACCACAAAAAGTATACCCTTCGCTTCAATGAGCTCCACATATGGGAGCGGTGCAGGGGATCACTGGAATGATTTGGCAACAGATGTCTATTTTGCCACAAGTCCAAATAGAGTTGTAGCAGAAAGGGCTACTGCAAGTACTGCAGGAGGACAGGCACTTACTGTTGGGATATATGTTGTCCAGTTTGACAGCGCTAAGGTGAAGGTGCAATCTGGCACATTTTCAATCGCATATAACTCTACCAGTAATACAGCCACACTACCTTCAGCTGTAGCAGCTACAGGAAATGCAGCTACACTATTCTACTACAAACACGGAAGCAATGAGGATGACCAAAACGATGGCCTTGTAGCAGGATACCTATCATCTACAAGTCAAATGACATTTTCTAGAGCAAGTAGCGAGACAGTTTCAACCGCAAATATAAACGGACACTACTACATAATGGAAGCCTTAAATTCAGAATTTTCAGTACAACGTAACTCATTTGCAATAAGTTCCGGAACATCGAACACACAAACTATATCATCGGTTACTACAAATAAATCTTTTGTTATAGCGTCACATACTGCCTCAGATTCAACACATAACCACAATAATGGTAAGATAACAGTAGAATTAACAAACTCTACAACACTAACTGCCACTAGATATGGAACAAGTGGAACTATACCTACAATAAGATATCAAGTAGTAACTTTTGCAGGTAGTGCAGAATTAATGCAACGAGGAACCATTAGTTATGGAACATCTAGTACAACGGGCAGTGCTTCACTAACTACATCTGTAGACACAACAAGGTCTATAGCATGGAATACAATGTTGCACACAGGAGAGATGCGCCTTGACGATACAGGTAATGACGCACCAGCAGGGTATCAGAGGGTGGAACTTACCAGTAGTAATAATGTTACAGGGACAAGAGGGCATACAGGAAGTGCAAATGCAACAGGAACCTATGAAGTAATACAATTTGAAGGAGACACTTACTCTTATTCCGCACCAACTAGAATAGCAGGAAAAGTCAGCAAAGGTTTAAATTTTAATGGAAGCACAGACTATATAAAAGTGACTGATAACAACTTTTTAAGTTTTGGAAGTGGTACCGCAGATTCCCCTTTTACAATATCCTTTTGGACAAACATGACAGATGCTACCACCATACCATTTGTATTTAAGGGCACAACTTCTCCAGATGAAATTGAGTATGTGATGGAAACAACATCAAGCGATACTTTACGTATTAGACTTTATGACGATACTGTTGCTAACTACATTGGAGTCGTATCTACAGAAACTTTAACAGCCAACGAAGGAAAGTGGGTTCATCTAACAGCAACCTATGATGGCAGCGGAAGCGCCAGTGGCATAAAACTATATCGAAATGGTATTGCACTAACATTAACTACACAAACAGGAGGCACCTATACAGCAATGAACAACGAAACTAGTGCATTATCAATAATGAGAAACGGAACAGATGGGAGCACTTTTGGGCAAGCCTCCTTAGATGAGTTTAAAATGTTTAGATACGCACAATCGCAAAAACAAATCACCGAAAACGAAAACTTAACACACCCAATTGGGGGTTCACCTGTAGGTTCCTACGATGCTAGGTGGATGTTTGACGAAACGAATGGTGATACTGCATATGACAAATCAAACAACGGTTTTAATGGGGACTTAGGGGGTTCCGGTACAACATGCCCTGGAGGAGGTAGTACATGCCCAACTTGGGTGCAAAATGGGAAAATCAACGGATCACTTAGCTTTGACGGGGGAGATTATGTAAGTATTGGTAATATAACAGAATTCAAAACAGGTGAAAAAACAATTACAGCATGGATTAAACCTAGTGGTACAACATCGTCTACGAAACCAATTTTTTCTGCAAGTGGAGGTAACTGGTATGTAGGTCTTGCAGCAACAAATGCTATGATAGCCTCATACAATAATTCCACTCCAACACAGCAAACTACAACTTCTGCAAATAGCATTATAACCCCCGATACATGGCAACACGTAGCATATGTATTTGATATTGAAGGATCAAATGTAGAAGTACGTATGTATGTAAATGGAGAACAAAGACACAAAGCTAACTTCACCACAGGATATGGAGGTAGTTATGGTACCGAATTTATACTAGGGGCATATAATACAAGCTCTTTATTCTACTCTGGCGAATTAGATGATGTTAAATTTTATAGCTCGGCACTTAATACAGAAGAGATACAAGTAGATATGAACGCAAATAGCTCCGCAAGCTTTGGAAGCACTACTAAAGAATCAACAATAGCTTTGGAAGGAAACGAAGGGAGCTCCCCTATTGCCTGGTGGAAAATGGATGAAAATTATGGGACTAGTACCACGGCAGATAGCAGCGGAAATGGATGGACTGCCACAATGTCGGGTACTATGACTAATGATGACTGGGTAAATACACCGAAAGGAAGTGGCTTACAACTAGATGGAACAGATGATGAGCTAACTGTTTCAAGCATGACAACAATACCTACAGGAGGAAACCCACATACAGTTGAAGCATGGGTTAATTTTGATGCAATAGTATCAGCCTCCGTAGACTCATCAATAATTAGTTGGGGTACAGATGGAGCAAACACTATGCGTTTGTTATTTATAAGAAACGGTTCCCTAGCACGAGCATATTACGCAAACGATTTTACTAGCACATTCACAATGCAAACTAATAAATGGTATCACATAGCCTGGGTATTTGAAGGAAATGGTTCACAAGATAGGCTTTACGTAAATGGTGTACTAGTAGACAGTGATACTGTTACCGGAGTAAACACCACAGGTACAAACGTATATATCGGAGAATATCTAACTAACAGCTACAACACAGAGGGTACTATTGCAGATTTGAAAGTGTATAACTACGCACGCACACAAGAACAAGTAACATATTCTTACAATGGAGGACAACCAACAGCATGGTACAAAATGGATGAGTGTTCAAGTACCACATTACACGATTCAAGTATCTGGGAGAATAATGCTACATTAACAATAACAGGAAGTGGCACCAATGACACACCCGGAACATGTAACTCAGGAGATACAGGTGACTCCTGGAATAATGGAACTACAGGAAAATATAGAAGTGCTATAGATCTGGACGGTACAGATGATTATGCTTCAATACCGCAGTCAGATGAACTAGAGTTTGGAACACAAGATTTTTCAATTAGCACGTGGTTTAAAACAAGCGATACCAATAGTGCCACCCTACTGGGATATGGGGACAGGTCAGATAGCACGGGGTGGACATTGCAAATATATAATTCAGGCTCAGGAGGTCAACCTTACTTTTTAATAGATGATGGAACAACACAGGCTTCTATACTGCTTACAGGAGTAGATTATGCAGATGGTGCTTGGCATAACGTGACAGTAACAGTAGATAGAAGTGGAAATGCAACAATGTATATAGATGGAGACCAAAGAGGCACAGCAAGTGTTAGTTCTTTGGCATCAGTTAACACAAATGACCATGATACTATAGAAATAGGAAGATATTGGACCTCCGACAATTACTATGACTATATGGACGGTCTTATAGACGAAGTGATGCTGTTTAACTACAGTTTAACCGCAACACAAGTAAAGAGTATAGTCACACAAGGTCAGGCAGCCTTTAATTAATACAGCTTAGAAGGCACTTTGTAAGATAAAGCCACTTTTAAACTGTAGTCATCTACATAGTCAACACCCCGTAGGTCCGATATTGTTAAAGCAACCCTAAACAAATTAAGTAGCTGACGATTAGATAAAGTATCACTACTTAACGTGCGTAAAATCTTAAACTGAGTGTTAATTTTAGGAAAAAGTTGTGTACATATTTTATAGTCTAAAAAACCGTTGTTAGAAAAACCCAAATTTTTGTATCTTAAGGCTTGTAATTCGAGTGCACGACAAACACGTACTTGAAAATTATCCCTAGTAACTAATCTGTTTGTATGCAGACTAGGCAAAGACAAATATAAAGACACTCTATCAACAGTAGGACCACATAGCTTTTGTTGATAGGTATAAACTTTATATGGGGGGCATACACATTCTTTAATGTCACTTCCCAGATACCCGCAATGACATAAATTAGATGTGTACAACAAGGTAGTATATGTAGGCAAACATAAACTTAGATCAGGTACCTTGTAGGATAGTGTAAAAGTATCCATATACTTACGTAATGCGTCTAATACAAGGGGTTTGGTAGATATAAAATCATCTAATAACAAATAACCACCATGTGCTTCATTTAATAAACCGGCATCCCCTGTAGATAAAGAACCTAATAAATTTTTAACACTAGTAAGTGTATCTAGCTGAAAAACATTTTTGTTTTCAATAGATGCACATGTATGGGCCAAAGTGGTTTTACCAACACCAGGGGGTCCTGTTATAAGACTAGAGTGTTTACCCGCAACAACTAGTGCCATAAAATCCAACAGGGACTCACCTACAATATTCTCTGGGCTACTAATTTTAACTGCAGTATTTGTTGGTATAGATGATTTTATTTTAGATTTATATAAATCATGTAATTGGGTAAGGCACTTTATATCATAAAATGGCACATTGTTGAGAGACGTTAAATCTGTATTAGAAAAATTACCTACAATTCTATTTATAGAATCCATTTCGGACGGTAGACATATATTAGAATTAGAAACGTTACCAAATATATCAAGACTCCCTGTAAATATAGTGTTCGTCACCAAATCAACATTGTATAAATAAGAGTATATACACGCTAAAAGTGCTAAAGCATAGTGATTAGTGGGAAAACTCTTATAGGGGTGATCATATGTAACATATATCTTAGCAGAAGGCATACTTAAACCGTAAGATGCTAAAGCAGAGTTACATGTTGAAACAATTTTACGAGCTTCAGCAACAGGTAAACCAAGTACTTGTAATTTTGGTAAGCCTCGTTTATGTATTACAACAGAAACACGAACCAAAAATCCCCTATTTCCAAAGTTAGTTAATGTATATGTTTGATATTTCATTTGGGTACAGATAAATAATCTTTATAATAATTGGAACACATAAAATATCCTAAATCTCTTTTAGTGCTGTAAATATAGAAGACAAATCTAATGGGTATACATTAGGATTGTCTTTGAGTTGAGAAACACCCGTGCCAAACATGTCGTTTGGATTTTTAACATAGTAAACAGTGCGTTTAAAGTTAAGTGCGTTTTTAACTGTTATTAAAGCACCACTTGCCGACCCTGCAGCTACTACAACAACCTTAGACGCTAGTAAAGCAACAAGCTTATTACGTTTAGAAAAACTCCAAGGTCTACCAGAAAATCCAGCTTCATATTGAGTTAAAAAACAACTAGTTTGCAGTTGTTTAATGTAAGTAGCATAAAGATTATGTACCGTAGCAGAGGGTAAATAATTGGCACCATAACCAAGAACGGCAATACTAGGATACGTGCAATCTAAACACCCCATATGAGCATGGGCATCAATACCATACATAAAACCAGATACGATTGTATAACCGTTACTACCAAATAATTTAGAAAGATATTTAGAAATGGAGCATTCTAAAATAGATGCTTTACGCCTACCTACTATAGCCACAATTGGTTTTGATAAAGTAAAAGGCAAGTTACCTAAGTAATACATTTTCTTCGGAATTTCCTTATATAAGGACTTTAAAGAAGGTTTCAAAAATAAAAGTTCATCACATGTAAGTTTTGTAAATTCATGAAGCATATGTGGATAATAAAAAATATATACAAACATACAAGAGCTAGGTATCTACTCATACTAGACAAACAACGAAAGTACTATGCTAGAATAAGACTAATGGAAAGACAATTATCTATAGAGGAATTTATTAATAAAGCAAAACAACAAGGCATAGAACTAGGCAAGGGAAATCCGTATAACAGACTTAGATATTACACAAAAATAGGCCTATTGCCTCACATGATTAGAAAACAAGACAAACAAGGTAATCTAATAGGACACTACCCTTTTTGGGCTCTAGCAAGACTAGATTATATAGAAAAAGAAAAGAAAAAAGGGTTAAACAACGACGAAATATTATCTAATTTAACTAAAGTAAAACAAAAAGAAAATCTAAGTAATCTCTTAAAGTCGTCATACATAAAAAACAACATTATTTCTATCACAGCTTTGATACTTGTTATATTTGTTATACTTACACAGCTTGAAATAATAAGCATAGAAAAGTCCAAACGTTTTATAACCAACGATAAAACACAAAATGTACAAATATTAGATTCAGGACAAACGTTTATACCAAAAGGACAAACTAGGATATTTATTGAAGCACCACTAACTCAATTAACTACAAAGATCTATGTGTCGGCACGTGGAGACTACACCCCTGCAACGCAATATTATGTGTCAGAGAATGACATAGAATCAGGTAAAGGTTTCTTCATTACATTCAACGCACCTACAAATGCAAATACACCATTAGACTGGTGGATAAGCCAATAAGTAGCGTCCATTTCCCTTTAAGAGAAATACCCTGTTGACACACTTTATCAAAAACACATAACATAGTATGTATGGAAAGTAACAAAAACCAAAATCAAAACGTACTTATCC
>JAGQNX010000040.1 GCA_020427865.1 candidate division WWE3 bacterium | reverse complement strand
TGGTAGAGCATCGGTCTCCAAAACCGAGTGTCGTGGGTTCGAATCCCTCCGTCCCTGCCACATTTATAGTATATGGCACAAATCTCCAAAGCTTTCTAGAATACTAGCAGAATGCAATCCAGCATCTAAGAAATCCTCGGTAGATGTTATACCCGTTACAACTGCTATAAAGGGTATTCCTGCGGCTTGTGCAGCACGATAATCTATAACACTATCCCCTATATACAATGTTTGTGATGTGTCCATATTAGAATCGCAAATATAAGAAATAATATTAGAAAAAGAAGATGCATGTGGCTTAGGTTGGGGCAAGTCTTCATAAGTATTAACAATAGAATGAAACTCATAAGGATTACCTAAATTCTTTTTATAACTACGATGTAAAGAGTCTGTAGGAGCATGTGTAAGAATCCCTAACTCTATATTTTTAGAGCGTAGAAATTCAAAAGTAGACTTAACATCTGAAAATATTGTTGGTGTATAAAGAACAGCATCGAAAGCGGAGCTATTTCTAAACTCTATAACCATATTATCAGCATCTGCAACACTGATTGAAGGGAATGCGGCATTTACTAATGAAGGTATACTTTCTCCCCAACGAGTACGAACAGATAACAAGTCAGGGGCATCATATATATTAAAATGTCTGCCAAAATCTGCATACCAAGTTAGATAAGTTTGAAAGGAGTTGGTTATTGTATCATCCCAATCATGTATTAAAAGCTTTAGGTTTTTCATTAGAATATTATACATCCATATACAATACGAATCTTCTGGCAAGTACTCGTATTAATCGCCAGAGTGTAAAGTGAAATAATAAAAACCCAAGTAAAGTTATCATTAGATAATAATGGAAAAACACAACAATTAAATTAATTACCCCATAGACATTTAAAATCGACTACTCCATTTTATTTTAAGAATTTAAAATTACACAGATTAATTAATGTATAACTTAGATACCCAAGGTACTAAGTAGGCTCCAGATAGAGTGAAAAGACATACATTTAAAACAGATACGAGTAGTTCATATGCTTAGGTATATATGCACTAAGTGCATCGAAATTTGGGTAATATACTCTACTACACTAGAGCCTGTAGTTACCAACAGAAAACATACCGGATAAGATTGTACTCATATCGCACTTTTGAGACGGTTATCGGGGGACACGTTGTTTCTGATAACTAGTAGTTCATTATGGATCGAAAGGTTATTTGTTTAGAGTCAGTTAACATTAAACAATCACCTCTTCGGGCATTTCTTAAGTAGTTCAAGCTTTTTTCGGATAAGTTAAAATCTTTCTTTAAAAGTTCTAAATTTGTTTGCAAACCTAAAAAGATCTTTAGTGAGGTATTCTCTAGGATTGCACTGGCCGACTTATTGTTGCGATCATATAGGTCTGTGAGGTTTTGTGTAATAATCTTAATACCACCATTTCTTTTTCTAATACCTCTACAATAAGCTTCAAGATAATATAATAAATACGCGTTTTCCTTTTTCCTATTAGATATATCTAATAGCTTATGAGCTTCATCAAAAATGACTTGTGTAAATTGATCTTCTTGATGCATTTGCTCCCATATCCACTCCATTACTATCATTGCAGATACATCCCAATACACGCCTAAATTCTCTTCACGAAGGTTAAATACAATTATGTTTGTTTTAGATATGTCTAAGTTCGTAGTTTTATTAAGATAATTACCAAAGGGGTTATGTGGGTTTAGATAATTAGCTTTTAATACCTCCCCTATTCTACATAAATCTATATCTTTGGATTTTAGTAAACAAGATACTAAATCTTTGAATAAAGGTGTTCTGTGAGTTAGATAATGTTCAATCAATAAATTAGAAAGCTTTATACGAGTGCTTTCGGACAAAGGTTCTTTATAAAGTTTCTCCAATATCAAACTCACACTGTAGGCTTTGGCATGGATATCTTTAGTATTGCTTGAAGTGAATTCAAACGGGTTGATAAAGTTTTTGGAGGAGGCATCAAATTCTACATATACACCTCCATATGACTCACAAATTGTCTTGTATTCATCCTCAAGGTCAAATATAAATATTTTGTGACCTAACATTGCCTCACGTGCAATAAGTGATTGAATAAAATACGATTTTCCGGCACCAGATTTTGCAATAACAGCCACGTTTGCATTCTTATTTTCAGCAGTATTCTTAATATCATGAATTACAAGAGTATTATTCTTTTCGTTAACTCCATATAAGATCCCTGACTGATCATATTGAGTTGGAAGAGTGAATGGATACATAGAACTTACAGCATCGGTGTCCAAATTTCGATATTTTTTTAAAACATCGTTACCTCCTAAGAAGGTACTATTAAACCCATTAATTTGATTAAAACGTGTAGACATAAGATGCATATCCAAACTTGCAAATGTATTTTCAACTTCTAAACAATCACTAGCTAAAGTATCTAAATCATCACCTATTAAGGAGTATTGCAAACTAAAGTTTACAGGTTTGGATTCTTTAGCAGCATATTTACGCTCAACCATACGCAAATTTTCCAATTTTAATTGATCGTCTACATATGACACTTCTTCATTTTTTCTTTGCGAAGCCAGCTTAGCTTCTAATGTAAATATATTCTGGCGCAAATTATTAACTACATTTGATACAGGCAAATGCGATACCTTTATGGACATATTAGAAGAATATGGCAGGCGTATCACGTCTTCCAAAAAACCTAAAGAACCCCGTTTAGGAAGACCATGTAAGTAATAATTAGTGTAAAATGTATCGCCTACTTTAACATAATCAATGTCTTCATATAGATCTTGTGATAAATCTTTTAGATTTGTAGATCGATGACGATTTGAAGCACTACTATTAAGATTTAAAGAGGAGTTCATAAGATCAATAATATCTCCAGTATCCAGCTTTTCTATACGTAGCCCTATATTTTCAAAATGGTCTCGGATAACAGAAAAACGTTGTTCTAGCGATGTTTTTATGGACTCAAAAGTAGCTTTTTTAAGTTGCGAAGAGGTTGTAATTATAGTAGAGCTAACAACCTCCGTATTTATATTGTCAGCACTTAAAATGCCAATATAATCTTTAGTGATAATATTTTTATCCTTGGCTAGTTTTCCTAAAAAAGTGGAATAATCTTTATAGAGTTTTGTATCAATATGTTTAATCTTTTGTATATTTGTTAAATATTTGTCTATTTTTACATTGCGCGTTTGAATAACAAACTCTAATACCTCACCAGCCAAGACATTTAAAAGCATAGAATTATACCCAGCTACAACATGTTCCATATGCTCTATTGTCATAAGCTCAAAGTTACTAGGCTGTATTTTGAATATTAGACTATATGTGCCATTTTTGAACCTTAAAATACCATCCTCTATAGTGGAAAAGTCGTAATAATCATATGCTTTATGATCGAAGCTAGGATACCTGTGTTTTAGTATTTTTAAATTTCTTATTATGTTAGCTTCGGAGAACATATTATGAGGCAAAATGTATTAAATAAACACCAATTGTAAATAGCACAAACATCAAGCTTATTAGAAAAAAATAAACACAGACCAAACCAAAATCAACAACTGCACGGAGTTTTAATAGTAACTTCTTTTTGCGTAAGTAACTAAGACGGCTGTTACGTACATACTTATGATTGTTTGCTAATAGCAAATATCTAAAAACTAAATAACCATAACCAAGAAGAGTAGTATCCCGAATCCTAATCAAATAGGTACTGCCAATTAACAAGAGGAACAGCGATAACACTAAGGGAAAATATGTGACATATTTGATACTTAATAGAATCCCAACTATTAAGGTAACTAGCATACCTGCAAATAGCAGTGCAGTAGTTAAAGGTAGTACATAGTGTTTAAATTTAAACTTAATACCAGGATCAATACGATCCGGAAAGTATACTATACGTCGTGGGGTCTCATAGCTCATACTAAATATTTAGAAATTATAAGTATCTCCACGCAATTTTTTATGACTGACCACTTTTGTAACACCATCCTCTATTACTAAAACTAATCTAAAATCGGCACTTAAAACCGAGTCATCCGATGCATTATTTTTTTGCAAGGTGTATTTATATACAACACCTGTAATTCCTTCAGCTACCTTTTCTTTTTTTACAAACTTCCAACTGTTTTCATGGTTGTATTCCGCAAATGAATATAGTTCATCAAATTTAGCGAGATAATAACGGGGACCACAGGGTTCATCACTATCGCAGCGAAAATGTATATTTAAACTAGCGGACTCATGCGAAGAGGAAGGCGTGCTTATTATAGCTATAACGTCATCGGCAAGCGTGTTTAGTTTGGCAGCATCAGAAACACTTAACCCATTGTGTGTTGAATTTATAGCTGCCTCGATTTGTATTTCTTCAAGCTCTTCTTCGGTGGGTTCACTACGACAAGGATTGCTATCCCAAGCAATAGTTTTACAAGAGTCTAACTCATGTTGTAATTCTTGTACTTTAGCACTTAGCATTTGAATATCCCATTTATAGGTGCTCCGTGCAAGTAAAAACCCTACACAATAAAACAAAGCCCCTATGACTACAAAAGTTAGAGCGAAAGCATTCTTGTTTGTCTTATAAAACGTAGCTATAACATTAGAGACATAAATAGATGCACTATTTATATAATTCACAGGGCCAAGAGGTTTTGTTATACGTTCAGAAGAGGTTTTAGTCATTGGTCTTATTAAAAGAAATCGACAGGTATACCAACTAATGAAGCAAATTCTTTTAATACAGTTATAAATACAACCGCAAACAATGCCCAAATTAAACCAACACCCCAGCTTTTAGCTTTTTCAGTAGCTTCATCCCACTTTTTAACACTTCCACTTACACTAGCATCAATAAAAGTTAAGGCAATTTTAGCAACAGCTATTGCAGCATAGCCAAATACCAGTAAAAGAACGGCAGTACCTATCATGTTCAACCCTCTTATTACAGGTGAAAAGGCACTTGAATTAATTAAACTTTGATCAATTTGACCTATACGGCTTTCTGCCGCATAAACTTTAGTAGAAGCAGTGGTTAATAGATAGATAATAGCTACCGCACCAGATTCTATAATTTTATTTAACATATTTTATACAGTTGGGACAGTTCTGTTATAATTTAGTACTTTTAGTGGGTATTTGTGATACCCAAGAGATTGCAAGGATTTTACACAGCTAACACCTCAGTGTCAACTTAACAACAGTATATAAAGCTTAAATTAAAAAACAATCTCTAGTATTCTATTTTAAATAGACTATTTACTACGATGTTTATGTTGCTCGATGAGTTTAAGGACAGCATCGATTTGAGGGTCAGTAGGAGCAAATACCCTAGCACGATCTACATAAGAATTTGCTAACACGTAATCATTTTCCAATGAGGAAATTACAGCTAATTTAAGAAGGGATTGGTACAGGTTTGGGTTTCTTTCCAAGGATAAATTAAACATATATTTAGCATTGGCATAATCCCCTACCTGTAGATATGTAAACCCTAAATTATGTAAAGCTTCTGCATAGTCGGGATTTAGATAAATTGCATAGGAAAAGGCTTCAATGGCTTTAGTATAGTCTTTTTCTAATGCATAAACATCTCCCAAATTGTTGTGAACACGAGGGCTACGTGGAACTACCCTAGCAGTGGCTAGCCAAAAAGATTTTCGAGTAATCCAATCGTTAGCGCGCACATGAGATCGTACTCCCCAGCAAACACTCAAAAGTATTACTAAAATTAGAGTGTAATTTTTAATATTGGTCATACTTTCATAATATAAAAACACACTTACTAGGATCACACTGTAAGCTATAACAGTAAGATATAAATAACGTTCAGCAATAAACCATGCTACCTGTATGGGACTAAACGCAGGCAGTATCGAAACAAGTGCAAATAAGACTAGACCTAAATACTGCCACTTAGTTAATAAGTTTGGATGTTTCCATGGTTTTGAAACATATAACCAAACAATACATATAACTTCTAACACTACTAGAGTGTAAATAATACTTAGCTCCAAATTTGTTAAGGCGTTGCCTTCTCTATAAAGAGTAAGTGTATTGGGATATACATACAACATAACTTGGTTAGCCGCTGTATAGGCAGATGTGAGAATATAATTTGAACGCTCCCCCTTTTGTATGCTTTGCAGTTCGGCCACTCTACTAGAAGTAGCACCATATAAAGGAAGTAAAAATACTAACGACATAAATATAAGGGGTACGAAGTCCTTTAGTCTTGAAAGCGACAGCTTAGTGGATAGAAAGAATTGATCAACAATAAGAAGCATAGGTACAAAGGTTAAAGACCATGCCCAACGAGTAAAAATAAAGAAAGAAGCAAAAAGTCCATAAATAAGGTACAAGTAAAAGCTACGCATAGTATTACGATAAAGATATAAACTTAGTACAGAGATAAAAAATATAGCTGCAAGAAATAAATAAAATAAGGCGGAGATCCAAACTACAGGTTCTACAATAACCGGGTGAACAGTAAATAAAACACTAGAATAAAACGCAATGCGCTTACCAAATAATACAGATACTACAACAAGAACAAGAACAATATTTACTAAATGTAATAGAAAAGACGTTAAATGAAAGCCAAAAGGATACATTCCAAAGATGAGATAAGTTAGAGACCTTAGGATGGTGTAAAATTGGAAAGTTTTTAGGGCTAAAAAAAAGTCATAAACTTCAGGATTACGAACTATTACAGGAATATCATCAGAAACAAACTCTCCATATAAAGATTTCCCATAAATAAAAACAGATATTAAGACCAATATAAATAGAAAACCCGCATGCGTTTTTATAAACGAAATGACATCTTTAAAATCTTTTATATGAAGCAAATCCGAATAGTACGGCTTAACACTCTCAGAATTGTAATTCTGCAATGAAGTACGATTTAACTTTTTCTTTCTACTTGCTCTACCCATAGTGACAATTTTCACATAGATAGCATGCAAAAAAAAGACCCCCATATTGGGGGTCTTTTTAAGATTAGTTGTATTTATGCAACGTTACAACTAATTAGTTAAGCAACTCAAACAATAAGATAAACTTAAATTTGAGGAATGTAGTAAATATTACATAAGCTAATTTCTTTCATAAATTAATATACTAGCTTAAGTAGTTT
>JAGQNX010000039.1 GCA_020427865.1 candidate division WWE3 bacterium | reverse complement strand
TGATTAATGCATCGGGTATTCCAGATGCTTCCGCAAAGTTACAAAGCCCAACCGAAAAATGGTACATTAAGAGTATTCTAGAAAAAAATAAACTTATTACTCAACTAATAGAAGAAGTTGAGGGAGGAACAAAAGATGCAAAATAATTTAGTACCTATTGTTGTAGAAAAAAACCCACAAGGGTTTGAACGCTCTTGGGACATATATTCCAGACTATTAGAAGATTATATTGTGTTTGTAACAGGACCTATTGAGATGGGTGTTGCAAATACATTTATTGCACAACTTTTGTTTTTAGAAAGCAAAGATCCCTCTAGAGATATTAGTGTTTACATAAATAGCCCTGGGGGAGATGTTTATGCAGGTAGAGCTATGTATGACACAATGCAACATACCAAAAACGATATTGTAACTATAAACGTTGGACTTGCAGCATCTGCGGGTGCAATGCTATTAGCAGGTGGAACAAAAGGAAAAAGATACGCACTTCCAGGAAGCTACACAATGATTCATCAAGTAATGGGAGGAGCCGAAGGACAAGCAACCGATGTAGAAATACGTGCAAAGCACATGTTAAAACTACGAAAACAATATGCAGAAATATTGGCTAATGCTTCTGGTAAAAAATTAGCAGAAGTAGAAAAAGATATAGAACGCGATTTCTGGATGGACGCAGAAGAAACTAAAAAATACGGCTTGATAGACGAAATACTTAAGTCTAATAAGAAGTAAAAGCTTTTAACTTAAACAAAGTTAGAGTACACTGATTATATTATGTCCGACGTATCAATAACTAAACCTAGAGTTCTCATAGCGGAAGACGAAACATTTTTAGCAAATGCTTACCGTGTAAAACTAGAAAAAGAGGGCATGGAGGTTATTATTGCAAAAGATGGAAAAGAAGCTTTTGATTTAATTTCTACCCAAACATTTAACCTTATAATACTTGACCTTATAATGCCTAATATAGACGGGTTTAATGTATTAGAGAAGATGTCAAAAAGTCCTAAATTAAAGGTAATGCCTGTTATCGTAGCATCAAATTTAGGACAACAAGAAGACATAGATAAAGCAAAATCTTTAGGAGCACAGGACTTTATTATTAAAAGCAACATTTCCATGAGTGATTTAGTTGCAAAAGTACAAAGCTACTTAAACTAATCCATTTTTTAGTGTTATCATATTTATATGCCCCAGTATGATGAAACAAAACTGCTCACATCACTGAAGGAAATTGGTGTAATTGATGCAGCAAAACTTGATCAAATTTTTGAGCAAAGTAAAAGAGCCCAAATATCCTTTGAAGCTGCCCTTATTAAAAGTAATTTAATCACAGATAAAAACCTTGGACAAACTGTTGCAGAAATCCTAAACACGCCATTCGTACATCTGGCCGACGAAACACTAGATGATAGCGTGGTCACCATGCTTCCAGCATCATATGCAAAAAAACATTTAATAATCCCATACAAGTTAGAAAATGGTAATGTACTTCTGGCAACTAACAATCCACAAAACTCACTACTATTATCATTAGTCAAACAAAAACTAGACTCTAATATTCAAGTAAAGTACGCAACCCAATTAGATTTAGAAAATACTTTTAGTATATATAAAAAAGACCTACA
>JAGQNX010000038.1 GCA_020427865.1 candidate division WWE3 bacterium | reverse complement strand
AAAGCGTATTAGCGCCCCAAGAAGAATTAACTAATCAACAGTAATATTATAATAGTGCCGAAGCTTCTTTGTACTAAAATTTATTGTTATAGCATCTAATTGGCTTTCGTATCCAAAAAGTGCATATTCTATGCAAAAAAGATTTATACTTTTATATAGCTTTAAGAGTTTATGTGGGGTGATTTGATAAGCAGGATCAGTATATTTAGAATTTGTTGCTTTTACCTCAACAAATAGCAAATATCTATTTTTAATTAAAATTAGATCTAATTCTCCGTACTTACAATACCAATTGTGTTTAAATAAAATCCAGCCTAATCCTTCTAAATATTTGCGTGCTATTTCTTCACCTAAATTCCCTATTTGCCTTTTCTCCATTAGTAATTGGATATAGTAAAAATTGTGCAGGTGCAAGAATATATAGTCTAATAAGACTAGAATTTATCGGGATAGTAACTTACCAACTCTTGTGCAATATCTAGCCAAAGTGGAACAACAGTCTGGTTAGCTAAAGTAGCAGTTTTAGGTTCTTCTAATTTTGCAATCATAGTAAAATTACCAGCTTCGGGAATGTAACCGACAAAAGTTACATTAGTCTTGTCATCGGAATAACTACCTTCATAAGATATTTGTGCGGTCCCTGTCTTACCGGCTATAGAGTAACCTTTTAGCTCTAGTTCCGCTAATTTTAAAGCATTTTGCATCAATTGAGTAACTTTCTTTGCGGTATCAGGCTTAATGGGCGTTGCGTAAACTTTAGGTTCTAATTCTATTAATTTATTGTCTGATACAATAGCAGATACTATTCTAGGCTTCATAATAACCCCCTTGTTTGCGAAAGCATTAAATGAATTTAGCACCTGCAATGCTGTTGCAGAAAACCCTTGTCCAAACGAAATGTTTGCCAAATCTATATCTACCCAATTTTTACTTTCGTGTATAACCCCGGAATCTTCACCTTCTAGTTCAACACCTGTACGTTTACCATAACCAAAATTTTGCAAATAAGTAGACATATTAGAAGCACCTACTTGATGCCCCACCCATGCTGCTCCTATATTATTAGATTTTTCTAAAAGCTGTGTCATATCTTGTAAGCCATGATGCTGCTTGTTCCAGTTGTCTATATAATATCCTGAGTACTCAACGGGTCCCGAATCTGTAAATGTGGAAGTTGTGGATATAATGTCTAGGTCTAGTGCGGTAGCCAATGTAAGGGGCTTTATTACAGATCCGGGTTCATATGTTTGTGTTATAGCTAAATTCGCTCTTTGTTCAGCATATTTGGGTAGTTCCTCTGAGCCTGTATTTTCGAGATTAACATCAGACAAAATGTCTTTCTTGTCCAATGACTCTTCAATTTTATCCGCTGTAAAAAACCCAGGATTAAATGTAGGATAATTTGCCATAGCTAATATATCACCTGTGGTTGGATTCATTATAATTACAGTACCCGTTTTTGACTTAGTAGCTTTTACACTTGCTTCTAATTTTTGCTCAACCATATATTGCAAAGATCTATCAATAGTAGTAATAATGTCACTACCGTTTATAGGTGGGATACTTACATGACCCCCTATTAAGATAGGTGTACCAGATACATCGCGCTCTTCTTGGACGCTACCAGATTTACCAGCTAAATCACCATTAAAATAACCCTCTATTCCATAGTAGCCAATATCATTACCTTCTTTATCACTTGCTACAAAACCTAATAAGTGTGATGCAAGTGAAACTTCTGGATAAAACCTTACAGGCTCTGGGTCAAATCCAACACCAACAAGGTCTAGTTTTAATAGTTCGTTTTTTTCTTGGGGAGTTAGATAACGGGCAATAGAATACCAATATAAATCCTTTTGAGCACCCTCTTTTATGTAGTTGAAATAGTAGGAATATCTATTAGCACGCTTAACATCATCTGAGATGTCCTTAGTAAGCTGTGTAGCCAAAACATCTGAAAGCTCACCTGCATTTTGTATCTTTTTAGGCTCTATATATAGTCGATAAGAAGTTTGAGATGTGGCAAGAACATGCCCGTCTTTAGATAAGATATTACCTCTTTTTGCTTTTAGCTGTTGCTTACTCCAATGTTGGTTAAGGGCTAAAGCCTTATATCTCTCATGAGAATACACCTGTATATAAAAGAGTTTAAACACAATTACACACGTTAAAAAAACAAACACCCAAAGCAAAATTTTAATCCTAACATTTTCATTTGTATTAATAGATGAACGTACAACTCCTGGCATAGCTTTTTATAGGTTAGAATCTGTAGATTTTGATTGCAATACTTTAAATTCTTTAGTTGGTCTCTCGAAACCTAGATCTAGAGCTTTAGCGTTTACGTAGGCTATAGAAGAATATTTTATTATATCTAAATTTATAGCATCTATGTCACGAGACAGTGCTTGTTTTGCGGCAAGTAATTCACGCATTTCAGTGCTTTTTGCAGCATAAGTATTTGAGATAAATACCTGCGAAAAAAATGACAAAACAGTTAAAAAGAATGAAACAATTACACAAACTCTGTATATAAATAAAGGACTTAAAAGAGCTCTTTTAAGGGTAAAGCCATTATTGCAAATATCAGTCATAAATCTATCTCTCTAAAACCCTTAAACATGCACTTCTAGAGCGTGAATTAGAACTAACCTCATCAGCACTAGGGCGAACGGGTTTTAAGGTAATTTTTTTTAAGTTAGGCCGCACAGATTGACCAAAACTTTTAACCAATCTGTCCTCAAGCGAATGAAAGCTTATTGCCAATATTCGCCCGCCAGGCAGTAGGACTTGTGCGGCCTGAGGCAATGAAACTTGTAGATTTTCCAGTTCATCATTCACAACAATGCGTAGTGCTTGAAACACACGGGTTGCGGGATTAATTCTTCCATGTTCATAATTTTTGGGGGCAACACTTTGTAACAAATCAGAAAGTTGTTTTGTTGTAGTAAAGGGGTGTGATTTTCTAGCTACAATAATTGCTTGAGCATACTTTTTGGCTAGATTTTCACCACCAAATTCACTAAAGACCCGAGTTAAATCTCTTTCAGACAAAGTATTTATCAAATCAGCAGCAGTAACCCCCAGGTTTTGGTCTAAGCGCATGTCTAAGGGCGCATCACTTAAAAAACTTAACCCGTATTCAGGTAGATCAAGCTGTGTAGAGCTGTAACCAAGATCATAAAGCACACCTAAACACGCAGTGAAGCCATTTTCTTTTGCAACACTATATAAATCTTTAAAATTTGCACACACTGCAATAAAATTTGTAGAAAGATTTTCATCTTCAATACGCTTTTGTGCTCTATCAATACTTTTTTGGTCTATATCCAAACCAAGTACGCAACCTCCTAATCGTAATATCTCTAACGTATGCCCACCATCACCAAGGTTACAATCTATATATTTGCAACCCTTTTGAACATTTAGATAGTCTAGTATTTCATTTAATAAAACAGGTATGTGATAGTTCATAATTACAATTTTGCTAAATTTTTGGATACGCTTTCTATATAGTGCATCCAATTGTTGGGATTCCAAATTTCTATGTGA
>JAGQNX010000037.1 GCA_020427865.1 candidate division WWE3 bacterium | reverse complement strand
TAGAAAAAGCACTAGCAATAACAACAAAAGCGGGTGCAACATTAAAACACAATAAGCTACATTATATAGAAGATAATGTTACTGCAGTGCTAGAGCAAGCGGAAGGCCTAGGCACTGTAATTAGTTACACAGAAAAAGATCAAGAAGGCGAGTATACTAGGCTGACAATAACACAGCAGGATACTAAGATACGAATGTACTTTCAGACCGCATCCGAGAGTGCAAAATTGCTAACACTACTGCCCAAAGAGTTTGAAAACTATGATCATCCCGATGTTATATTTATGGATATGATATATGACGCAGACTCGAAAAGACTAGAACACAAAACACAACTTTCTAGGTTTGTTCAAGAAAGCATTATAGTAGAAGCTAGAGAAACACCTAGGTATAGAGAAAGTAGTTATAAGCAAAATACTCCAGAGCAAGATAAACCACATGCAGACATACACGATAAAGATAAACAGCGTATATTAACCTACTTAGAGCAGCATCCATACTTAGGGGATGTTATGGATACAACAATGTTAGAATGGCTAATAGATCCACAGGCAATATTAACTGCAAGCCCAAACATTAGTGCAGAAGGATCTATGGAAATCAAAGAACTAAAGTCTAAAAGTGCACATACCACACTAAAGGTAGCAACTACGGACACCAGTGTGCGTATAACTACAAAAGGAATTGGCTTACCAGCATGCCTAGACTTAGATGAGCTGCAACTATTTCCAAACGCAAAAACAAAGCCAGCTACGGAAGGTGAAATATATTTACGCGAAAACGAACCACTGCAATGGCAATATAAAACTACATTTAGTTCGGGAGGGTATTTGGTAATAGTGAACGCTGCAAATCATTCTACAGGACCCTACTAAACCCAAGCTAACATGCTAAAATACCTGTATGAACTATGAAGCCTATATTGTATCTTTATCTCAAATTGTTAAGTTAAAAAGTGTTTCCACAGATCCTGCATTTAAACCAGAAATAGACAAAACAGTTAACTGGCTTAAAGAATACTTTAGTAGTGCAGGATTTAGCGTAGAGATCTGGCAAGGTCCAAATAGTAACCCAGTGGTATTAGCAAGCTACACAGCAAACCCAGAAGCAGAAACTGTTTTAGTATACGGGCACTATGATGTACAACCTGCAAAACAAGAAGATGGCTGGGACAATGATCCGTTTACACTAACACAAAACCAAGACAGACTATATGCAAGAGGTGTTGTAGATAATAAAGGTCAATTTATGATTCATGCGCATACAGCAACAACTCTAGCAAAAGAGAATAATCTAAAATACAACGTAAAGTTTTTAATAGAAGGAAACGAAGAAACATCAAATGAAGACTTAGGAGTACTTATAAAAGAAAATGCATCTAAAGTTGCGGCAGACTACATTTTGGTGTCGGATGGCGAAGTATCTAACGACAAACCTACGGTAGAATTTTCTTTGCGTGGGGGCTTTAGCTTTAAAATAAATTACAAATCTGCTAACAATAATTTACACTCGGGTCTCTATGGAGGCGCAGCACCAAGTGCAGCAATAGAACTTATAAAACTTGTAGGTAATATGTTTAGCAATGGCAAATTTGCTCCAGAATGGTTTTACGCAAACATAGACGAAGTAGATGCAGGGGTAAAAGCAAATAACGAGGCAGTAGCATCAAACGCAGCGGAAACTCTGGCACATATAGGAGCTAAAAAGTTTTTACTCGCCGAAGGTGAAGATTTATTAACAAATACAGGACTTAAACCTGCAGTACACGTAACAGGATTTAAAACAGGTTATATAGACGAGGGATTTGCAAATATTATTCCTGCAACAGCAGAAGTAAAAATAAACGTAAGAACAGTGGCGTCTCAAGATAACAAACAAATAATAGAGTTAATAAAAAAACATGTAGAAGATAACACACCCGATTATATAGATTACAGTATAGAATTTACTAACGACTATCCACCTATAAAAATAGACCTAAACAACCCAACAGTTACAAAAGTACAACAACTCTTAGAACAAGCGTACGAAGAAAAAGTTGTAAATAAACCCGTAGGAGGTGGAATACCTGTTGTAGGAGACTTTAAAGAACTATTAGGAAAAGACACACTTTTAGTATCCTTAGGAAACGAAGACTGCAACATGCACGGAGTAAACGAAAACTTTAAGGTAGATTTAGTAAAAAAAGGATTAAGATTTAGCGAACTTTTTTTTGCTAATAAATAGATCTATCTATAGTAATTTAGCCAGATGTACCGCCCAGTTTTCATCCAAATATGGGATACTGCGACGACGTTTAGAATGCAGATCAATAATTTCAATAGATTGAGTTTGGGTGTCTACGGCAGTAAACAACCCATATTTAGTATTATATTCTACCGATTGCAACCAAGGACGGGATTCTTTTTTATGTGCTAAATTAGTGAAATCCAAATTCCCAACAATTTCAAACTCTAAAAAACCTGTTTCTTGTAATATAGTTAATACGCCCTTAGAAGATTGGGTTAAAGCATAAATATCCCCACCCAGATAATTCAAACAATGCGGATTATATAGATTTCGTAGTATGACTTTATACTTTCCAGTAAACCCACTGCTATCTAGTTCCAAAGCAAGTAGTTGACCACCACTACCATATTCTTGGCTAGAAACCACAGAGGCATTACTGAGTTTACTACCAAATAGTGTAACTAACACATACTCGGGATACTTGGGGTGAAAAATTGCAGAGTTTGGGTGTGTAGTTTGTACTGCAGTTGGAAAGTCCTTGGGACAATCTTTATCGAGTTCGATTATTTCATAACCATATGACTTCACCTCGTCTATATAATCAGCAGAGTATTGATTAACATAGGTTAAAAACTTTTGCACACCCTTACCTAAACTATAATTATAACCATTATCAATAGCACTCCAAGTGGATAGCAGTTTAAGAGATGTATCAAAAAGCTTCACAGTATCAGTACCAGATGTGGTAACCACAAACGTATTATAATATTTGGAATGATCAATTGAATGAGGAGTAGACATAACATTACTGCCAAATTTATGTGTAGCAAAGGTATTCTTGCGAATAGTATAAATAGTATTATGCGAAACTAAAAAAATGGTTTCTCCAAGTTCAAAAAAATCTCTAGGGTTTGATATCTCGGTATAACGAAATAGTTTATTTGTAGATAAATAACTTGCGGGAATTGCAAGTAGCTCAGAAGATAGAGTTACGTGCAATACACCACCAAGACGTCCTTGCAGACCACAATCTTCGACGGTACCGAAGGCAGCACCATTAGACGTGTTTTTCGATCCTCTAAAGTTGCGTTGCAGTCGTTGAGCATCATAACCTTTAATAGTAAGTACTAAAGGTATACCATTACCCAAATTAGGATCTATAGCAAAATCAGCAATGTCATAAGATGTAGTAGTACCAAATAAATCGAGCAGGGTATTACTGACATGTGTAAAAGTTTTTATTTCTTGAAAGCGTGAACCAAACATATAAAAGGGACAAATAACTCCGTGCAGTATACACTAGCAAACAATGTTTACAAACTGGATAGAATAAGTGGAGAGACAAATAAATCTAGCGAACTTTTTTTTGCTAAAGAGAATTAAAAGAATAAGCGGATCCCTCTATCTTTTTACTACTATACATCAGAGAATCGGCATGTGTAGTTATATCTTTTAGTGAAAGTTTGTTGCTAGAACCCATAAACAAAGCACCAATAGATAGAGTTAAATCCACTTTAGAATGCTGTATTGTTAGTGATTTAGAAACTAACTCTTGGGCACGTGATTGTAAAACTGCTTTAGTAGAATAGCTTCCAAGTATTATAAATTCGTCCCCACCTATCCTAAAAACATACTCATCGGTACTTTTGAACTGAGATAACAACTCACCTACCAAAACCAAAACCTCGTCCCCTACAGCATGACCAAAGGTATTATTGACCGAGGAGAATTTGTCTAAATCAATATACAAAACCCCATTGAAAGTCTTTGTTTCATAAACTTCTTGTAGAGCGTTTCGGTTTCCTACACCTGTTAAATTGTCGGTATATGCCAATTTAATAAGGCGGTCATATTCAGTTTTTTCTATTGTAATTTTAGACACAAACCTGCAAATGATACAGTATATCCAATATTATGCAACAGCTTAAAATAACTGTTTAGTTTCTACTGGGCAAGTGTTCGCAAACTAGACCGTCATTATCTCCATCTAGTTCATGAATGTCGTCTTTACCATCAATGGTACCACCACAATCTTCATAAACCTCTTGGGCGTCTTCTTGATACTCAAAATTTGCACAATTATATTTATCGGGAGAACACTTACCAATTAAAATGGTACCATCCTCAGCACGTTGTACTTTAGACTCTTGTAAAGATTCACCATTCATTAGTTTACCTAAATCATAATCGTTGCCAGACATTTCTAACCCTAAGGCACCTAATAACAACACTATTACAAATCCAAATATGGATTTGGCTACTTTACGTTGCTTGGGGTCTAAATTCTTAGTTTTGTTACGTAGAGGTAAATCGTCTTTGTCAAAATTATCTACTACGTCTTTTACTTTATCTAATGCTTCTTTCATAGTTATTTATAAAATTAAAAAAAAGTATCCTGCAATTACTAGCAAGATTAAAATTATTACTATTCGGGCTGTGCTTGAGTTTCGTATGTTTTTCATATGATTAAATTCTAACATGTATAATTGTAATTATGGAGATTAATATTATTTTACTGGAATAAAGTATCCTCTTGAGTTAATAAATCCCTTATGGAAAGATCACGAAAATTAAACAATAAAGAGATTAAAACTGGCGAAATTGTATATTGGATGTCACGAGATCAAAGAGTTCATAATAATCATGCACTTTTATATGCACAACAAACGGCACTATTTCACAAACAACCTCTTACCGTTTTGTTTGGTTTAACACAAGACTTTCCGGGTGCTTACTTAAGACACTATGACTTTATGCTTAAGGGGTTAAAAGAAGTAGAACAAGAGTTATCTAAATTTAATATTAAATTTGTACTTATAGAAGATTCACCAGACATAGCTGTTCTCAATTATTGCGATACAAATAAAGTTGGTGCAGTATTTACAGATTATTCACCTTTAAAAATAAGCAAAAAATGGAAAACAAAAATCCAACGCAGTATTGAGTGTGCTTTGATAGAAGTAGACGCACATAATGTAGTGCCAGTTTGGGAAACATCTAATAAACAAGAATATGCAGCACGCACCATACGACCTAAAATACAAAAACTTTTGCCTATGTATTTAGTAGAATACCCAAAACTAAAAAAGCATCCGTTTGGAAATATAAACAATAAAACAAAATGGCACAAGATTACTGCAGATAAAGAGGTTAAACCTGTAGAATGGATAGTTCCGGGAGAATACGCAGCACAACAAGTACTAACAAGCTTTAAAAAAAATATAAGTAACTATAATAAAAACCGCAATGACCCCACTAAAAAAGCGTTATCTAATTTGTCTCCATATTTACACTTTGGGCAAATTTCAGCCCAACAGATTGCATTAGAAATTAATGAAGAAACTTTTTTGGAAGAACTAATTATCCGAAAAGAATTAGCAGATAACTTTTGTGAATATAATTCTAATTACGATAACATAAACGGATTTCCAACTTGGGCAAAAGAAACACTAGCAAAACATAAAAATGACTCAAGAGAGTATGTTTATAGCATTGAAGAATTTGAAAAAGCTAAAACACACGACCCTGCATGGAATGCGGCACAACTAGAAATGGTAAGTACGGGAAAAATGCACGGGTATATGAGAATGTACTGGTGCAAAAAAATATTGGAGTGGACACCCGATCCCGCGGTTGCAATGAAAATAGCACTGTATCTAAATGATAAATACGAACTAGATGGAAGAGACCCAAATGGCTATACTGGAATTGCGTGGAGTATTGGGGGCGTTCACGATAGACCGTGGTTTGAACGTGATATTTTTGGGACCGTTAGATATATGAACTACCAAGGACTAAAACGAAAATTTAATGTGGAAGAATATATAGAAAGGATTAACAGTGTTTCTTGATATTTTATTTGGAATACTTTCTGCAAAAATAATAAACATGATTGGTGGAGAAGATCTTGACCTAATAATACTAGGATTAAGTATATTTTTTGCACTTCTACCCGATATCGATGTACCAGTAGAATTATATAGCCGCAAAGGAAAATTAGGTGGCAAAACAGAAACACACCATAGACAACTAACTCACTACCCAATATGGTACATACCTTTAGTAATAGCTGTAACATATTATTTTGGTATCTTTTGGGGATTTCTACTGGCGGTAAATGTGTTTTGGCATTTTTTACATGATCTTAATGGTACTGGATGGGGAATAAAACTATTAGGTCCCTTTAGCAAAAATAATTATAAAATGTTTACCAATAAAGATGGAACTCAAAACTTAAGACAGTTGTTTATTAAGTGGACTCCTGCAGAACTAACGGACACTATGCAAAAGCATGGAGACCCCTACTGGATGAAGAACATAATGTTTAATCCAAAAAGTAGCACCTTTTGGTTTGAGGTAGCTATACCTCTTTTACTTCTACCCGTTATAGTGTTTTTAGTACTTCTCTAGCAACCCAAGGTATCATCTATAGAGCACGGGGATAGTTGATCTAAAGGTACTTCTCCTTTAAAGACACCTGCGTCTTTACCTGTGGATATGTAGTCCATCACATCGGTAGTAGACCATTCATGTGGATGATTCCATAGTTCCCAGTGGTAGCGCCATTCATTCCAGCCTACACCAAGCTCTTTAACATAAATCCCATGCTGGGCTAGCATATTTCCTATTTTACGGCCAGTCATACATGGCATGCTATAGCAATAAACTATAACCTCTTTATCTGGATTTTCTGCAAGGAGAGTTCTAAATTGAGTGACAATTCTATCTACTTGGTCGTACGCAGAATGGTCTCTATCTCTATAAGCCGGAATGTTTACAGCACCTACAACATGTTCTTCTAGATATTCTTCTTCACTACGTAAATCAACAAGCACAAAGGTTTTTTTACCTTGCATTATGTCTTTACGCAAACCATGCGGGCTTACTAACGTTGCAACTGAAGCAGCATAATAGTCTGCTATTAAATGTGATTCGGGTTTTTGTTCACTAGGATTGTATGCAGGTTTGCTTATAGGATTAAAATGCCCCGAAGCAAACAAAGGGCGTAGCTCTGGGATATAGTTAGATAAAAACATTAACAATGCTAGCGTAGTAACAACAGATCCAGCAAGAAAACCAATAAACGAGGATATAAATATTTTATTTGAAAACCATCTCATAGTGATAATTATTGTATTTTAGATAGCACTACCTGTAAATGCTTTACTCCATTTGTGGAAAAAACGTAGGGTCAACTATATCAATTACTTCTACCAAGTTAGAAAACTCCCCATTAGAATACTTTTCTAGCAGATTTAAAAACAAAGCAGTGTTAGATGGTGTAACAAATCTGCAATCAAAAACAGCATCAGCACCAATAAGTATATTAGTAAAGTTAGGGGGAGAAGTTAAAAATGCTTTTTTAAAACCTTCTCTGTAAAGATGCTCCCATTTTATTAACAATCTCTTAAGGTTAGAACGGTACAAATTAACTTTATTTAAATGTGAGAATCTACTTTGGGCAGCGTTAAAAGATTTACTTCTAAAATGTACTATAAATTCCTCAGGGAGATAACCTATGACTTTACCCATTTCACGCAATGTAAGACTTTAATCAAGATCCTCTTGATAACCATATTTATAAATAGGGTCAAACATTAAAGGTAATGTAGGTTTTACATGGTCTATGTTTAGTAAAAAAAACCAGCCTGATATCCAACTAAAAGAGTCATCCAGAACAACAAAATCTTTATGAAACTGTGGGGAACTCCCGCTCATCTTTTCTAGAGTGCTGTTTATATCTTCAGTAGAAATAGAATGTGAAGTTAATAATTCTATGACAGCTTTAGGCGTACATATATGTGATCTATTTCTATAAGTATTAGTAATTCCGATCTGTGTATAATTGTTATTTTTTTGTGCAAAATCTAATACTCTATCTATTACACCATCGGTTAAAATAACATCGTAATTAATTACTAAAAGATATCCAGAATCTACTTTAGAATAAACTTGATTATGTGCACCCCCAAATCCCAAATTAGTAGAATTTAATGTAAGTTCTACATTAGGCGTATTTTGTGCAAACCAAGTCAGGTATTCAGGAGTACCATCATCAGAAGCATTATCTACAATATGTAGTTTAAAATCGCAATGCGTACTTTTATATAAAGATTTTAAAAAACTCTTTGTATACTCCAGCTTATTAAATGTTACAACAGCTATATTAAGTTCAGTCATTTCATGACATAGTATATAATGATCGCAATGAAAAAGGCACTAGTTATTACAGCATATGATGGAATAGACTCCTTATATTGCGGTGTAGGAACATACATACAAAATATTCTGGGAATACTTGATACCAACCCATTGAACATGGACATATATATAATTGCACCGCAAATAAGTATCCAAGGGCAAGGGTATAACAAAGAAGTAAGTGAAAATACACAAAAAATACTTAGCAGAAATAATATTCATATATACAGATTCAATAATGGAACTAAAGGATTAAGCTCCTATGGATGGATAGAAAATTGGGCTTTAGCATCTAAAAAATCGGCAGAATTTATAGATAAATTAGCTAAAGATTACGACAAAATAGATGTACTATGTACAGATACACCATATCTGCATGTACCTTTTTACTGCCAACATAAAACAAAACAAACTACTTTTTTTCTTTTTTTTCATAGCGACTTCTTTATGCACCTAGAAAAAACAACAGAGCCTCCTAGAGAAAAGCTGGACTGGGAAGCAGGGGCAATAGCATTTGCGACAACTCAAAAGAATGTATATTTTATAGATATGGGTGCATATATTAAAACGCATCTAAGAAATGTATATAAGATTAAAAACAGTAAATTTAAAACCTTAAAGCATGGAGTAGACCCAAAAAATAACAGATACGCTCAAATATATACGCAAGACCAAATTGCAAAAAGATTAAAAGAATATAATATTCCATTAAATAAACAACTTATCTTTACTATAGGTAGGGCTGTACAATATAAAGGCTTTGACGAATTAATAGCAGCAATGGAGATAGTTCAAAAGTCAGTTCCTAACACACACTTAGTAATACTTGCACCAAAGTACAAACATGAGTCCTCTTATGAAAATACAATAAAAGACAAAGCTAAAAAGGCATGTTTGGATTGCACGCTTTTGTTTGATGAGGATATACACTTACCAGCATTATTAGCACAATGGCATAATTCGTATTTGTGCACACAGTTTGCTTATAAAGAACCATTTGGACTTGTACCCGAGGAGGTAAGAGTTTGGAGTCAACAAAATCCAAACATGTCTATATTAGCGTCCAATACAGCAGGCCACATAGAACAAATTACAGATGCTAAAGATGGATTTTTAGTAAATACTTTTGATACCAAAATAACTGCAGATAAAATTATAGAGCTACTTAAAATGAGCAGTTCTGATAAGTCAAAAATTATGAAAGAAGGTTACAACACATTTGAAAGAAATTATAACTTCAGACATAATCTACTAAACTTTTTAAACACGTTGTAAAGATTCAACTTACCAAGGCAGCAAAGTACTGATTAATAGTAGATGAATCCAATTTTACAAAATCTACAGATTTAAATGACTCTTTAAATATGTCATAAAACGTAATAACCTTATCGGGACAGGCATAGAAGGGGTTGGACATACTGGGAGTTCGGGGATCCAAGGGATCAAGAAAAACCTTATGCAACCTTTTAAGCCTAGATTCTTCATTAAACGTTAATAAAACTATCACATCTGGTAGCTGAATTTTGTTGGAATCTAAAGAAGAGTATAACCATTTCCAACATAAAATATATTTTAAGTAATTCTCATATGAGGAAAGTAACATATACCTTCCATAATCGAAACTAATAGTAGAAATATAAGAACGATCTACAAAGACTACTTTGTTTTCTACAGATAATTCTTTAGCTAGTTTACACTTAGCAATATCATTGTGATAACAATAAGAATCAAAGGAGGTATACTTAGTGGGTTCATAAGATAATAAAAACTCTGGTACTACACTTATAGAAGGGGTATTAGATATGGAGTTAAGCCAAGTAGTCTTGCCAACACAGGGAAGACCTTCTACAAACACAATCACACTACAATATTCAAAATGCGGCCTGTAATATAAATTACTTTTTTAGGCTCTTGGCCATCTAGCCATTTAGTAATATTAGAGTTTGCAAAGGCAGCTTCTTTTACCTGTTCTTCGGTCGCATTAGCATTAACACTTAATTTTGCTCTAACCTTACCATTAATTTGTACAGGAACTTCTATAACATCATCTAAAGTTAGTGCTTCGTCAAACGTAGGGAAATCTTGTAAATGTATAGAATTTACAGCATCCCAACTAACATACCCATGAGTTTCTTGCCATAGTTCTTCGGCAACAAAAGGAACAACGGGAGCAATTACTCGTAAGAAACCATTCCAAACTTGAGAGTTTACAGTGTCCCAATCTTTAGAGGCATTTACAAAAATCATAATTTCGGAAATTGCAGTGTTTACCTTTAGATTTTCGTACATATATTCGGTATTTTTAACCAACTTATTGTAAGCTACTAATTGAGTTTTAGATGCAGGGGTATCAGAAACTTTATCAAACATTTCGTAAATTTGGCGAATAACTCTATAACATGCAACCACAGAACGGGAGTTCCATGGAAATGTTTCGCTGTAGGGTCCTAAAAATGCTAGCACCATACGTGCAGCATCTGCACCATAATTTTCTAACAAATCCTTAGGGTCAACAGAATACTCAGGTTTAGATTTAGACATTTTTGTTCCATCTTCACCTAATAGTAAACCACCAGTCATTCTCCATTTAAACGGTTCAGGTGTTGGGATTAATCCTTGTTCGTATAATGCTCTAACCCAAAATCTAGAATACATTAAATGTGCTGTTGTATGTCCACCATCTCCAAAATAACGATCAACTGGTAACCAATATTTCATTTTTTCGTAATCTGCAAAGGCATCGTCGTTTTGAGGATCAATGTAGCGTATAAAATACCAGTTAGAGCCTGCCCATGTAGGCATTGTGTCAACTTCACGTTTTGCAGGACGACCTTTAGAATCTGTAGTATTTACCCACTCAGGAACTTTAGTTAAAGGAGCTTGGCCGTCTACAGGTAAAAATTCCTTTAGTTCTGGTAAAACCACAGGCAGATTATAATCGGCTTCGATGTCACCATCTTGAGTGTGAATTAACGGAATAGGTTCGCCCCAATATCGTTGACGTGCCCAAATTTGATCTCGCAATTTGTAAGTTACTTCCTTTGAACCAATACCCATTTGTTCTAGGTCAGATATAATCTTTGTGCGCATATCGGCACTATTCATACCGTTGTACTGTTGTGAATTTATAACCTCACCATCACCATCATATAGGTCACCTTCGAAATCATTGGGTGTTTGTATAACTTTTATAATAGGTAAACCGTATTTAGATGCAAACTCAAAATCTCTATCATCATGTGCAGGAACACCCATTATAAAACCTGTACCAAAATCTGCCAAAATATAATCGGCAATAAATAAAGGAATATCATTACCTGTAAACGGATGCTTTACTACAATACCTTTAGCCTCTACACCTGTTTTTTCTTTTTGTTGTTTTTCTAAATCAGATAAGGTTGCTGCTTTTTGAATATAAGCAGTTAAATCACTCGCATTAGTTGCTTTTTGTACAATAGAAGAAACTAAAGGATGTTCTGGAGAAATAGCTACAAAACTAACACCAAAAACAGTATCGGGACGAGTGGTAAACGCAGGAACTTTACCTATACCTTCTATTTCAAAATCTATGCGCGCACCTTCTTTTTTACCTATCCAGTTTGTTTGACTCAATTTTACAGAGTCCATGTAATCGGTATCATCTAAGCCTTTTAATAATTTATCGGCGTATTCGGTAATTTTTAAATTCCACTGCTTAAACATTTTACGTTCTACAGGGTAACCACCACGTTCAGACACCTTGGTATTGTTAGGACCGGCTAATACTTCTTCGTCTGCTAATACACCTAATTCTTTGCACCACCAAACAGGCATTTCGCGTAGTTCGGCTAAACCTTGTTCCCACAACTTTAAAAACATAAATTGGGTCCATTTATAATAATCAGGTTTACTTGTGTTTACCTCTCTATCCCAATCTATGGCATAACCCATACGTTGCATAGCAACCTTAAAGTCTTTTTCTGCCTGTGCTATAACCTCTTGAGGAGTCTTACCTTCTTTTATTGCAAACGTTTCAGCAGGTAAACCAAAACAGTCCCATCCCATTGGAAACATTACGTTATAGCCTTTCATTCGTAAAAATCTGGAATGAATTTCGGGCACTGTGTAACGCATCATATGCCCAGCATGTAAATAAGGGCCACTTGGATATGGAAGCTCAGCTAAAATATATTTTTTGGGTTTTTCGGAAAAATCAACAGCCTTATAAATATTATCGGCAAACCATTTAGGCCTCCAATTTTGCTCTATTTTTTTGTGATCGTAATTTCGAGAGCTCATATTTTGTTGTTGTAAGGTCTGTTTCTTTCATAACTTGTGAGTAATGCAGGTATTGTAGCGGATTTGTTTTTATTTTGCAAAGACTCTTAAACAAGGATTTTGCAACGCTTTCTAATAAGAAGCATTTTTGTACACACATATATATGAATAAATGTTAAGATTAAAAAATGGAAACTATAATTCTTGCGGCAGGCTGTTTTTGGGGAGTGGAAGAAACATTTAGACAAACAATTGGCGTTACTAATACTCAAGTAGGATATATAGGAGGGCATACAAACAACCCTAGCTATGAAGATGTATGTTCGCATACAACAGGTCATGCGGAAGCAGTAAAAGTAGAATTTGATAATACCCAAATTTCATTAGCACAAATTTTAGATATATTTTGGAATGCGCATGATCCAACACAAGTAGGTGGACAAGGTCCTGACATAGGAGATCAATATAGATCGGAGATTTTTTATTTTACTCCAGAACAAAAAACTATTGCAGAAGAATCCAAAGCCACAACACAAAAAAGATTTTCTAAACCCATAACTACAAAGATTACTAAATTCACAAACTTTTACAAAGCAGAGGAATACCATCAACAATATTTTTTAAAAAGACAACAACACTTATTAGGCAATTTATAGTGCCTTAAAATGTAAAGAACCATTGGTAGTATCAATGTGTATAACTGCAGGGTTGTTGTGTGCATGTAACTCTAATATCTGTCCATTAAAACTAAGATCATTTAATGAATAATTCTCTAAAATTTCTGTATGTGCTCCGGTGGGAGATTCTTTAAAATATACACATTTATTAGTGTTATCAAAAGTAAGAGTTACATCACTATCACCTGAGGGAGATTTAACATTAAAACTAATTCCATCATAAGAGGGCTCATTAGTTTTAGAATCATTTCTAAACAGAACACCCAAGTTAACAGTAGGAGGCAGTTCTGTTAAATCGCTCGGAGCAACCTCAAGTTCTAAGCGAGAAAACAACAACGAAGCATCGTTAACTGGCATAATTCTAGCTTTTTCACTTCCGCGATTAGAAATAAGCTCAACAGAATAGTCAGTTAATTCTAAAGAGGGTAAGGGTTCGTGAGTAGTTTCTACATAGGGAGGCATACTAGTATATTCTAGGATAATTGGCTTAAATAGCCAACAAATAGTTTAAACAACCTCTGCCAATAATATAGATTCAAGCAGTGCCATCCGTAAAGCCAAACCGCTACGCATTTGTTTAAAGTATCTAGCCCTAGGATTTGTGTCAACTTCTGGGGGAAGCTCATCAGTACGAGGCAATGGATGCATTATTATAGATTCAGGCTTCATTTCTTCTGCTAACATTGGGGTTAGTATAAAACTATCTTTTAGTCTTTTGTAATCTTCTAGGCGGCCAGCATCTTCAAACCACTCTTTTTGTACCCTAGTCATATAAACAACATCCGCACAATCTAAAACTGTACCTAAGTCATAGGCAAGTTCTACAGCCAAGCCCATTTGAGCAAGCTCTCCTATAAATTCTTCTACTACTTGTAACTCTTTAGGGGCTACAAATGTAACTTTTACATTTTCACCAACTAAACCTAAGAGTTTTGCTAAAGATTTTGTGGTTCGACCAAAAAGGTGATCCCCTACCATTACAATATTTAGGTTATCTATTCTTCCAACATTTTTATAAATTGTATGTAGGTCTAGTAAAGCTTGTGTAGGATGCTCTCGCTTGCCACTACCTGCATTAATTACAGGAACATAAGAATTCTTAGCGGCAGTCTTACTAGAGTCATCATCTGGATGCCTTAATACTATTACATCTGCTCCAGTTGTTTGATAAACAGTCTTGATAGTATCAGCTAAAGTTTCACCTTTAACAGCACTGCTGTATGCACTCATTCCCTGAATACCAGTTACAGTCATACCAAGCCTACAAGCTGCAGCATGAAAAGAAGTGTATGTACGAGTACTAGGTTGATAAAACAAAATTGCGGCATGTTTATTTTTTAGTGGAATATGCTCAGATTTATTTGAGATAACGTCTAACATAAAATCAGCACGCTGCATTAAGTACATTACATTTGCACGGGTTAAATTATCAACAGTAGTGTAGTGTTTTTTATAAAAGGGATTAGAGGACATGCGGTTTCTTTCTATAAATAATACTTAACTAAGTAATAGCATAAAAAGATAGAGGGGCACTAGGGTATAATTTAAATATGAATAAGTATTACAGTACGATACCTGCAGGGTTTCAACAAATTGCAAAAAAAGAACTAGAAAAACTAGATGTTCAAATACAGCACGTATATGAAGGACTGCTTATTTATACAACACAATTAACACCAATTGAAATTGGCAATATTTCTTATTTTGTAAATTCATTTTTGGTAATTGCGGAGTTTGACACTTATAAAGGGCAATCTAATGAGCACATTTTAAAAAATATAGATAATATAGCACTCAAACACTTACAAAAGTATGTAAAACCAGGGCAAAGTTTTAGAGTTAGAAACTCATATAAAAACCAAACAGTAAGCGTTAATGAAGTGTTTTTAAAATCTTTAGAAAATAATGTAGTTAAACACTGCAGTTTAAAAGTTAACCGAAGCCTTTCGGATTTAGAGCTGTGGAGTTATGTACGAAGTGAGGGATTTGGAATGTTTGGACTGCTTATACCTAACGCTGTACAACACATCAAACCCTATAAAGGCGAACTAAAGCCTCAAATTGCTTACTTAATGTGTAATCTTGCAGAATTACAAAGTAGCAACGTTGTAATGGACCCTTTTGCAGGACATGGAGCTATTGCAAAACAAATTATAAACTTTTGGGAATATAAAGGATTAATAGCCAACGATAAAGATGACAATTTATATTTAAGACTAGGCGAGAATTTAACACACACATTTAAAAATAAAATAATAAATGAAGACGCAACTAATTTAAAAAGTGTGTTAACCAGTAGTGTTAATAAAATTGTTACCGATCCTCCATGGGGTTTATTTAAGGAGGCAGAAGTAACTACTTTATACAACGATATGGCAAAAGAGTTTTATAGAGTTTTAGCAAACGATGGAGTTGTAGTAATTTTAACAGCCAAAGAAAAAGAACTAAAAGAAGCATTTAAAGAAAATTTTAAACTAGAAACAGAATTTAATGTTTTAGTATCTGGGAAAAAAGCAGGGCTTTTTAAATTTATAAAAGACTAGGGAAGCGGAGTCCGACTGAACACTAAAGTTCCTCCGCCTCACTAGTCTTTGGAATCACCTCCTTTGGTGTTATTTGTGCGGAATATACAGGTTAAGATGTATAATCTCAACATGACGGGGACTTCACATTTAATTACAGGAACTGCTCTAGGACTAGCCTTTATTAGCACGCAACATACTACTCCAATGCAAGTATTAGGGGCTACGTTAGTTTGTGCAATAGCATCACTGTTACCAGATATTGATGCCGAAAATTCAACTATAAAAGTATGGGTAAGCGGTAAAGGAGGTACTCCATTAACTGACGCAATAATTAGCAAAAGAGATCGCAACGGAGCCATAGGAACACTTTTATATGCATTATTTGGAGGCATAGAGTTTGTGATAAGACAACTTTTAGAACAACTTATTACAGTGGTTAGCAAAGTTGTACCGCATAGGGGACCTACTCACTATTTTATTACTTCATTTGTAGTAGCACTTTGCATAACAATTTTGGGATTGATATTTGCACACAGTAGCCTTTACGGAATAGCTTTTTTTATTGGATACACCGCGCATATTTTAGGAGACATGTGTACACACAGCGGAGTTACAGCACTAAAACCCTTTTCTGCAAACACTTATTATGTATTACCTAAATTTTTAAGATTTAAAACAGAAGCATTTTCGTTATCAGAAGGAATTGTAGTTACAGCAGTAGTAGGAATAAGTTTAGCGATAATTTATTTATAAAAGTCAGAGAGCCCACGATCAAAAAAAAAATTTATTTCAACCGTGGGCTCAACCCTCATTCCTCTGAGGGAGAATATTACTTAAAACATTGCACAAAGTCAATACTATAAGATATAGAGTAATAGGATGATAATTAATCAATAACCCTTTATAATAAAAACATGAATGCCCTAATCGTTTACGCCTCTAACTCCGGAAGCACAATGATGACCGCCAATATAATTGCAAAATCCCTTAAAAACTATAAATCAATTGTAAAACCTGCGGCAGAAACAAATGCTAATGAATTTGCTAGTTACGATTTAGTGTTACTTGGGTCAAATAGCTGGTGGGTAAACAATTTAGAAGGACAACCTCACGAGACAATGCTAGAACTTATGCAGGGTATAAAAGATTCTAATAATACATTTGAAAACACCTGTTTTGCTGTATTTGGGTGCGGAGATAGTAATTACCTAAAATTTTGTAACGCAGTAGATATGATCCACAATACACTTACACAAGTAGGTGCAAATGTACTAGGCAACAAACTAAAAGTAGACGGATTCTTTTACAATATCGAAGAAAATACGGCACTAATTACGCAATGGGCAACTCAACTGGAGGTTGAGGTTCCGGTGAAGAGTCTTCTGTAAACATTCGAGGTATATCTATTTGCATTTCGTCGGATCCAATACCTCTACGTAATTTAATATGAGCTGTAGTAGCATCCTCCATCAAAACCATAGACAACGCATCGGGTACTCCATTAATATCTAGCGTACTGATGCACTCTAACTTCCCATCATATAAATCCGTGCTACGATGCTCTTCATAGGTAACTCCATCAACAGTAACCACCCCTTGCTCTATTATCATATCGGGATTTTCTTCTCCAGACATTTCTATACTCTTTACAACATCTAAAGGACCAAACAATACAGTTAATTCTTCTAAAGATACGTAAGGCAAAAGTTTGGGTGCGTAAGCAAGACCCTTGTTTATAAGAAAATGTGTACGCTCTGTATAAGAGGGAGGAAGCTGATCCCGCTCCCAAGAATTTACAGGGGGTTTAGATTCTTCTAACGGACTACTAGCTAAGCGTATTCGCATTATGCAAATCCTTTATATAAATCAGATATGTTTCGTACTTCTATATTACGCATGCCTAAGGCACCAGACTGTAAAACTGGTATTTGATCTTCGTAGCTGGGAGATTCTACTTTATAAAAAATTCCTAAAGGTATTTTGTTTAAATCCCATTCCATAGACTTTTCTAAAGCATGTAACTTGTTTGTTATATCATGAGTTTTATCTAAATAGTAGGTGTTTTTTTGAAAAAAGTAATGTGTATACATATGATTAAAAGTTACGCAGGGCTGTAATATTACTACTAAACTAAACCCACGGTGCTCATTAGCTGCAATTAAAAGTTCGGATATTTGCTCTATATTACCAGCATATTCCCGGGCAACAAATGTTGCACCACTAGCTATTGCCATTGTTAAGGGGTTTAGGGGTTCTTCTACAGAACCTGCAGGAGTAGACTTAGAAACATATCCTTTAGGAGAGCGTGGAGATGTTTGACCAGTGGTTAGACCGTAAACAGCATTATCGTGCAAAATTAGGGTTATGTCGTGGTTTCTCCTTGCAGTATGAACAAAATGATTACAACCTTCAGCTAAACTGTCGCCATCGCCAGAAAAAGAGAAAACGTTAAGATTATTATTAGCCATTTTTATACCACTTGCTACAGGTAAAGAGCGACCATGTAGTCCTTCAAATGCAGTAATTTGTACAAAATTAACCATATGACCATGGCAACCTATACCTGCAACAATAGCAGAATTAGAACTGTCCCATCCCTTTTTTTGGGCAGCAAGTTTAAAAGCCGACCATATCCCAAAGTCACCACACCCAGGACACCAATTTGGAACATTAGGTGTTTTTGAATTAGACAAAGATTCTACAAGATTAGACATGTTTATATTCCTTTAACCCTTTCTACTATTTCTTCGGGATAAAAAGGGCGTCCGTCGTATTTAACAAAGTTGTTTAAAATATTTATACCGGTGTGTTGTTTAATTAAGCCATGCATTTGACCCGAAAAATTTGCTTCTATGTTTATTAAGTATTTTGCATTATCTAAAAGTTGCTTTAACTTCTCGACTGGGAATGGATTAATCCATGTTATATGGACATAATTTACATTAGGTAATACTTTTAGTGCTTCTAAAATAGGACCCTTGTTACTTCCCCACGACACTATTGTGACGTCGGCATCTTTTGGTCCATACACTACAGGAGCCTGCATATCTTGAGCAGAACAAGTAACAAGTTTTTGCATACGTTTGTTCATTTGAGTATTTCGGTTTTCGATTTCTTCGTTGGAATACCCTATTTCGTCATGTTCATCACTGTTAGCTACAAAGTGATTTCCACTTCCTGCTACAGTTCTTAAAGATATGCCATCAGGGCTAGGTGCAAAACGCTTGTAACCGTCTTGTTTTTCTAAAGTAAGTTTTCCTCGATCAATTTTGAAATTAGAATAATCAAAAGGCGCTACACTAGAGTGCGACTCACAAATAAATTTATCTACTAAAACCACAACAGGAGTTTGGTATTTTTCGGCTAAATTAAATGCCAACATACTTGCATGAAATGCTTCTTCAACATCTCCAGGGGCTAAAACTATTCGTGGAAAATCTCCTTGGTGTGCATGTAATACAAATCGTAAGTCTCCTTGTTCTGTCCAAGTGGGTAAACCTGTTGCAGGCGAACCACGCATCCCTTCTATTATTACAACTGGAGTTTCGGTTATACCAGCTAAACCATAACCCTCGCTCATTAGGGCAAATCCACCTCCAGAGGTGGCAACCATGCTACGAGCACCGGCATGTGCAGCACCAATAGCCATGTTAATTGCAGAAATTTCATCTTCGGGCTGTTTATATACAAACCCATATTTTTCTTGGTGGGGAGCAAGAGAATGCAAAATATTAGAAGTAGGAGTCATAGGATAAATAGAGGCAAAACTCATTCCTGATGCAACTGCTCCAAGTGCAATTGCCTCGTTACCTGTTGGTAAAAGTAATGAAGGAGCGTCGGGATTAAAAGTAAACCCAGATATTGGAGTAAGTATTTTTTTAACATCACCTGCATGTTCTTTTAATACATAGTCATAACCTATTTGGCAGGCTTTATGATTAATAGAAACAACATCATTTTTTTTGTGACCAAAACTTTCTTCTATTAGCGTTTTTAAGATATTTAAATCACCATCTAATAGTGCCAAAGCTGCACCAATAGCTATAGAGTTTCGCATTACCATAGAGCCATTTACTTCTTTAATAATGTGAGTAAGAGGAAGCTCAAAAGTTTTTACATAACTTGGCAAATGAGAAACATCTATATTGTGATCGGAGTCATATAAAACTCCAGAACCTTCTATTAGTTCGTGTTCGTGTAAGTTTAGAGTTTCTTGGTTTAGAGCTACTAAAAAGTCGGTAGTGGCATATTGAGAATCTACTCTATCTTTAGAAACAGAGATTTGCATTACATTATGACCCCCACGTACAAGAGAGGGGTATTCGGTGTAATCAAACGTATGATATCCGGAACGTGTAGCAACTTTTGCAAAATTAAGACCCGCAGACATTATTCCAAAACCAGCTTCACCACCTATTTTAAATGTAAAAACATTGGGATTTAAAGAAGTTTTAGATTGGGCATTGGGCATAAAGTTATTTTAGCAAGAAATTACGAGATTAGCCTACAAAGATTATATGACAAAGCTAATTTACAGAGCAAACATCACAAGAGTCACAAACGCTACGTCCACTTTTAAATGCGTCTAGTGCTTTATTAAAGGGTAACAAAAATCTAAATACTTTAAAGTCTAAAAGACGGCGATGTATCCAACCAATATAACCATACTTAGGTGTACTGCCCTCTTTATAAAAAACAGACCAACCTCTACCAACTGGAACACAATACTGAGGAGGAGTCTCCGAGACTTTTACACTGCAGGGGTTTAATATATTTTTTGCAGCGATTTCTCCATGAAGTATAGCTGTTTGGGCCATTCCCGAATATTTGGTGTCAGCACCATCACCTATAACAAAAATATTAGAACTACCTTTTGCAAGCAAATATTCGTCTACAACAACCTTAAAACCTCTACCAAACTCAAACTGCTTTATGGATTCGTACAAAGGATTTGCTCTAACACCTGCTGTCCAAACAACTGTTTTAGTCTTCATCTCCATATCTTTTAAAAACAAAGATTCTATGTCTTCTTTTACGACCTCTTTATTTAAAAGCACATTAACACCCAATGATTTTAAGCGATCTTGCACGCGTTGAGAAATTTCTGGAGGAAGAGTAGGCAAAACACGCTCTGCACGCTCTACAAGATCTATTTTTACAAACTTAGGATCAACAGTATATTGTGTTGATAATTTTTTAGTAAATTGAGCAAGCTCCCCAGCAAGCTCGACACCACTAGCACCACCACCTACTACAACCATGTGTGCTAAACACTCTTTTGTTAAAGGGTCTTGAGCAGGACATTGCGAAAACACACTATTTAAATGCTTGTTTAGTGCCAAAGCTTCCGCAATGCTTTTAAAACCAAAAGAGTTTTCTTTTAATCCAGGAATATTAAAGTAAACAGTGTCACTACCAACAGCTAACACTAAATAGTCAAAAGGATACCTAGAGCCAGCATCTCCAAGAGCTATAGATTTTTCTAAATCAATATGTGTAATCTTTTCTATATTTATTTCTACAGCAGTGTTTTTAAAAATCTCACGTAGTGGAATGCACACTTCTAAGGGAGAACTTCCTGCCACTAATCTATAAAGAGCTGCATGGTATTCAAAATGGGAACGATCAGATACTAGGTTTATATGTAAATTTGAACGGTTAGCTTTTGCTAGATTAAGTGCCGTACTAACACCACCAAATCCACCACCTACTATTAATACTTTGGTAGTCGGTTTAGAAGTTAGAGAGTTAATCTGTTCCACAAGGTAAGCATATCATTAAACTACTAGGAATTTACAGATATATCTTTACCTTCAAGTAGCAAAGACAAAGTGCGAGCACTTCCACGTGAGCGGCATTCACCTATGGACTGTTTAAACAGCTCCACGATTCTCTCATGCAACTGTACTTTATATGCAGCTAAATATTGTTCTAAGGAACCTCCCGGAATAGTCTGGGTTAATAGAGATTCTGTAGATGCTAATGAATTTTCATATCTAACCACAGTTTGACGTAACTCATCAAAACTAACGACAAGTTCACCTAATTGACTAAGAGTAAAACCCGATAACTGGTGTAATAAACGTCCTGAAGCTTCTTCTATATAAACCTCTTCTGGAATGCTAAATCCCGTTGGAGAAACATTTTTAGACACAGACGCTTTAAGATCTATAGATTGTGTTAGTACTTCTAGCAAAATAGCATATACATGGTGAAAACGTGTTACTAGGTCTGAACAACCCGTAGGCAAATGTAAAAGATGTTGATGATAAACTCTTTCAGCACGCCAAGTATCTGCAAGTTGTACATATTTTGGGGTTTCCGTTGCGGCAGGCTTATATTCACTATGGAATGATGTGGAATCATAACCAAGCATGTGCAGTAAGTTATCTATATTAAGGACAGCATCGCGGGACAAACCTAAAATAGATCCATCTTCGTGCTGAATACATATTTGAGCACCTGATATATTTCTAAGCCTACCTTCATTGGGAACACCTTGTTGCATATAAGTTACTTGGGGCAAGAACATAGAAGGGTTCTCAGGAAAAATAGGCACACCTGCACGACCTAGTTTATATATAGGGTCCTCAAATGGAGAAGTTGCAAGTGCGAGTACGCTTAAATGAACAGCTGCACCCTCCTCATCCTTAAAGCATAAAAAACTACCAAAAGTAGTGTGTTGTAATAACTCTGTTGGAGTAAAACATTCCGGAACATTTTTACTAGAGCCAGCAGTTGTTAAACACACATAAGCAGGGTTCAAATCCTTTTTGTACAAAGCAGGCATGTATAACTCTAAAGAAGAGTGGACTTCTGTATAATTTTCTGCAACATTCATAACAACATTATTTTGGGCTAGTATAACCTGTAGTTGTAACCTACAGTTAGATGGCTGACATCATAATATATAGGACGCGAAAAATCTAGGTGAAAATCCATGCATAGAAAACTATTTTCTATGCCAATATTAATAGTGAAGGCATTATAGAACAACTTTGCCGTCTACAGCCCAAGCATGTGTTGGGGTTAGTATAAGGGGGTTACTTTCTATTTCTTTTATAAACTCAAAACTTAAGGCTAAAGCTGCAAGC
>JAGQNX010000036.1 GCA_020427865.1 candidate division WWE3 bacterium | reverse complement strand
CACAGTGGCAATTCTAATGTATCTTTATTATATTGGTTTCATAAAAATTAATTAGAAAATATACGTGAGAATAATAACAAGCATAAGGATTAATAACCTTAAATAAGTAAGTAACACTAGAATAAATACTGTAATTTAGATACAAGCAAAACATGAAGCGAAGTAAAACACAGACTTCATCATACAAATTACTTACAATTTTTGGAGGAATAGGGATTTTTGCAGGTATTGTTATAACGATTTTTTTAGTACCTTACTTGCATCTGTAGGTGTTCACCGGCATAATGCATTTCGTGATCTAAACTAAATTCTATAGTGGTATGTATAAGGTTGCTAGAGATGTAGCATTTGTTCCGGTAGAAAACGTAAAGGGACAACCTATAATAATTCTTTTTATGGGATTTCTTTTGCGGTGGATAAACCTCTGCTAAAAACATATGTTCTAGAAGAAGCTGATAATTTGGAACAATGGTGGTTTGGTACCCCAAAATCTTATATATACGTTTCAGTACCCGATGTATCACTAGAGACATTTAGCTACGCTGCAGTTACAAATAGCAATTATAAAAATATAAATGTTAAAAACGCGCTAAACAATCAAGGTTTGGTAGATAATGACTCGCTCGCAGAATTTGTACTATATAAAACACCCAAAGATGCAACTTATAATATTACAAGAGATGCTTCAATAATCTACTCAGCAATTTCAACACAAAAAGCTATTATAATAGGAAAAGACGGTATAAAAAAATTTAAAGTAAACAACCTTAATGTTTACGAAATAGATATGCTTTTGAACGAGGAAGGTCTGTATGACTACGCATATTATATAGTTGGAGAGAGCGGTAATTATAAAAGTATGGCAATTGTGGTAAAGAATATGGAAAATCCAAGAGAAGTTCTTAATTCTATAATTAGCTCTATAAAACTTATAGCAGAGTAATTCTACAAATTTTATATTTAACAGCTTCAGATTTAAATAAAGAAGCGTGATTGATTTTTAAGCAATTATAAGTAACTAGTCAGTAAATTTAATAGTTGATATTATTAAATCTACATCTTCTTGTTCTATAAGTTCCGAAGAAATAATTAATATTTGAAACGATTTATCGTTATCACGTAAAAATAACAAGTCTTTATAGTGTTTGTTGTCGAGGTCTTTGGTCATTTGATATACGATCGCGGAAGGCATAACAGTCTTTTCTATTGGTCTTGTAAGACTCTGATTATTAAATACAAGATTTTTGGACATTAACATATAAAAGTTAAAAGCAGAGCTAGAGGTACTATCAAATACTTTTAAATCTCTAGACCTTATATTTAACATATAGTCAATAAACTTTGCTTCACTCTGATTTACATATTGCAAATGCGAAGATAATTTAGATACATCAAAAGAGTTTGCAGGGTAAAAAGCACTGAAGGTAGCAAGATCTACAAGCACTGCTGTGTTTTTATCATTGGTGAGTAACCTATGTAAACCATAGTCCTCAACGCCTACAAGTTCGACTGCATAGGGTAGTTTAAAGGAAGCCTTAGGATGTGTATAAAGATAACCAAAATCATGAGATATGGGTAACAGTTCAGATCGCTCGATAATTGTTACGTTGTCTGCGGCATAATTAAACTTATAGCGTATGTATTCATATAGTAAGCGCATACGAACTGTAGGAATAAGTACAGCTACAGAAGTAAGAAATACAAAAAGTATAACTAGGGTTTTAAATTTATTTTGTGTAATCATATAAGATGTATAAACTACAAAGCAAGAAGCTATACCCAGTATACATTAAAAATATTGCTATTCAAATAATACTCCAACTTTAAGTACTCGTAGATACTAATAATGAAATGCATACTGTTTAATATAAATATAGATTATAATAGGAATATACTGGAATTTTATGCTAAAATTCACTGGCTTAAGTTGTTAACACTTAGGCGTCGTCGGGGTATAGCTCAGTTGGCTAGAGTGCGCGGTTTGGGACCGTGAGGCCGCAGGTTCAAGTCCTGCTACCCCGACCATAAAAATGACCAAAACTTCCAAGTATAAATTAAAGTTGGTGGTTCATAGCTTTCATTTATATATTTCTCTGATATAGGAAAATCTGTTTTTAACTTTTCCATTATTTTTATCGAACCAACATTACTTGTTTCTGCTTCGATTTTTAAAAATTTGATTTTAAGATTGTCTTTGCATTCGACAAACACCGTTTTGACCATGCTATACCCATAACCTAATTTCTGATAATCAGGAAATATCGTATAACCTAGTTCAAAGTATCCGTCATCTTTTAACCACAGCTCTGAAAAGCCAATTAACTTGCTTTCATCTGATTCCATTATCCAAACTTGTTGCCTTGAATCTATAATTTTAGATAATTTCTCATATGTAAAGTCACCACCATATCTTTGGTTAAATAAAGATATACCCAGAGGAATTTGCAACATTGATTTAATTACTAACTTTAGCCTATTTATATCACTTGTTTCCGCAATTTTAATATGCATTAGAATTATTATACATATATCATACGCACAACAGCGCACTTATGTTTCTAAAATAAACTCTGAAACAGTTACTAAGCAATTAGTAGACATTGTATTTCCACAAACGAAAAGCTCTATACTTGCACAGCTAATATCTTTAATATAAGATTTACATATCCCCCCATGGGGGACTATAAAATGCAAACAAAAAAAGATACATTACTCCACCGTATAAAGATAATTCAAGGCCATGTTAGAGCTATTGAGTCAATGCTAAATAATAATGAGTATTGCATAGATATTGTGCATCAATCGCAGGCTGTGCAAAAAGCATTAAAAAAACTAGATTCACTCGTTATGGAAGATCACATTAAACACTGCGTTGTCGAACAAGCAAAAAAAGGAGATCTAACTAAAATAACCGAAGAATTGCTCGGAATTTACAAGTATAAGTAATTAAAAAAGATTAAATGAAAACAAAAAATAATATAAACTCAACAAACTCTTTATGTAAAAAAGATTATTACGTACAAGGCATGCACTGCAGTACATGTGAGATTCTTATAAAACAAGACATAACAAACTTAAATGGAGTAGAGCATACAACTGTTTCGTTAAATAAATCTAGTGTCACAATTCATGCACAAAATATGGATAGCATTCCATCACACGATTTACTAAACAATCTTTTTAAAGAATTAGGATACACTTTTTACGAACAAATACCCGTAAAACAAAAATTGAATAAACAAGAAGTATTAAAAGTTGTAGTAATTGCAATGTTGTTTTTAGGTGCTTTTTATTTGTTAGAAAAGTCAGGACTCTTTATGCAGTATTCGATTACAAATACATCTTCAATTTGGGCATATTTTGTATTTGGACTTGCAGCAGGAATTTCTAGTTGTGCAGCTTTAGTTGGGGGGCTTTTATTGTCTTTGTCAAAGAAGTGGAACGAAGTTTACAAAAATAACAGCAAAAAAAGCACTACACCTTTTGTATATTTTAATGCGGCACGAGTTATAACTTTTGCACTTTTTGGAGGTATTTTGGGTTATTTGGGAAGCTTTTTACAGGTATCTATAACACTAACAGCTGTCTTAACTTTAGCAATATCAGTTGTAATGCTTGTTTTAGGGCTACAAATGCTAGGGTTTAGTTGGTTTAATAAATTTAAATTTAGCATAGTAGTAAACTCAAAATATTTAGATAAAAATACCGATTTTAAAGGAAAATTCATGCCTATGGTGGTAGGAGCATTAACCTTTTTTATTCCATGTGGATTTACATTAATTGCACAAACTAACGCTTTAAGTGCAGGTAGCTTTTACAAAGGCATGATGCAATTGGGAGCGTTTTCTTTAGGAACACTCCCAATACTTGCACTTATTAGTTTTTCTAGTGTTAGATTTTATACAAATCCAAAGTTTTCGAGATACTTTAATATATTTGCGGGAATCATTATTGTTTTTTTTGCCCTTTATACTATTAACTCCCAATTAAATGTTTTAGGAATAACAAGCTTAAGTGATATAAAAATAAGCACTTCTAAAACCAGAAGTGATTCCAGTATAAATGTGGCACAAGAGGGGGATTACCAAGTAATACAAATGGAAGCAACTGGATTTGAATATTTTCCAAAAGAAATAACAATTAAATCTGGAGTCAAAACTAAGTTAGAAATCTACGACAATGGAGCAATAGGCTGTGCAAAAGCACTATATGCACAAGGTTTATATCCACAAGTAATATATTTAAAACCTGGAATAAACACGGTGACATTTGTAGCACCGCAAGCTGGTAACTATAAAATTTCATGTTCTATGGGAATGGTCCCACCCGTAACAGTTAGGGTAATAAAATGAACAAAGAAACTTATTCAATTATTGGAATGCACTGTGCTTCATGCAAGGCATTAATAGAAAGAACTCTTAATAAAACAGAAGGGATTAAAAGTGCACAAATAAATTATGGGGCAGAAAAGCTAACACTAGAATATGACCCAACAAAAATTCA
>JAGQNX010000035.1 GCA_020427865.1 candidate division WWE3 bacterium | reverse complement strand
CTCATTTTGTTTATGTTGAACCCAGTGTATTTGTATTGGTCGCTGCGTCTTATGGCAGATTCCTTTTTTGGACTGTTAGCTTTAATTAGTGTGTATTTATATTATTCTAAAATTAAACCTACCCTTGGTTTACGTACACTAAATAAAATCACAATAGTATATACCAGCCTTCTTGGGTTTTTATCCGCTCTTGCCATACTTACTAGGTTTGAAGGATATATTTTATTTTTTTCATTAGGGTGTGCTATGTATTGGGGTTTGCTCCCCTTAAATATAAACTCTTTTAAATTTTCTGTACTTATTAACCAATTACAACACTCTTTATTGCGTTTAGTCGGGTATGTATTGAGTAGTTTAGTAGTCTTAATTCCTTATTTACATAAAAATAACCCTTTTTCCTCTAGTTACCTTTCTGAGCCTAATTCTAGAGTTTATGATATTAATACTTTAGCTATTTTTATACTTAGTTTATTATTTGTTTTTGGATTCTATTTTGGGTTTTACTTTTTATATAAAAACAAGAATGAGGTGCTAAAGTTTTATAAGGAAAACCCCTTAATATTAATCTTTACTTTATTAGAAGTGTTATTGGTTTTAGCATGGCCTGCTGCAGTACCTAGATTATTTACACCTGTAATACCCTTTTTAATAATCCCTTTAGCATATTCTATTAATACATTTTTTGAGAGTGGTTTTTTGATTTTATATAAAATCCCAATTTTTAATAAAAAGCTAAAAGTTTTTGATATTTCTTTTATGTTGTCATTAATGCTTATATACGTTCTGGGTCAGTATATCTATAAATTGCAATTTTTAATTGTACTTCGTTTTGTATTTGTTGCTCTTGTGTTATTGCATATTGTTATGCTGTATACAATTTATAAAAAGCTTTCGAATGTATTTTATCTTTTGCTGGTTTCTATACTACTTTTATGGTCAATAGCTACTATTTGGATACATAAAGATATACATTCGGTAATTAAAGATGCAAGCTTATATCTAGTAAAACAAAATGCAGTGGTCCTGCATAATGATATTAGCAGTGTTACACCTTGGTATTTAGAAAACAGAGCAATATATTCACATACACTTCGCCGCTTAGATGTTGATCAAACTGAACTAAAGCTAAACAATATTACTCATGTTCTTGTTACTAATGAACATAATGTAAATTTGGGACTAAAATTAGATACGTTTGATTTTTTAACTAAAGAAGCTGAATTTTCTCGTGAGGTAAATGGGGCTGTATTCAAAACTGTAGTTTATAAAGTTGAGCAAGAAAGATTATGAAATTATCAGTAATAATTCCGGTATATAACGAAGCAAAAACACTTCTTCAAATATTGCAGAAGGTTGAAGCTGTTGAGGTGTCTAAAGAAATAATTTTAGTAGATGATGGATCTACAGATGGCAGTGTTGATATATTAAAAAAATTGGACTCGGAGAATCGTGGCTATAAAATTGTATTTAAATCTGTAAATTCTGGAAAAGGTGCCTCGTTAAAAGAGGGCTTTAAAGTATCGACTGGAGACTACGTAATAGTTCAGGATGCTGATTTAGAATATGACCCCCAAGATTATAAGTTGCTACTTGCACAAATAGAAACCGGTGAAAAAGTAGTATATGGCTCAAGATTTTATGGTGATTACAAAGATATGACTACTCTACATTATGTTGGCAATAAGTTTTTGACCTTGTTAACTAATATATTGTATGGACAATCGTTATCAGATATGGAAACCTGCTATAAATTAATCCCTGGAGATTTTGCACGAAGTATAACTATCAAATCTCAAAGATTTAATTTTGAACCCGAAATTACAGCTAAAATATTAAAAGCAGGTTATCATATTAAGGAAGTACCAATTACTTACAAAGGTAGAACCCATTCAGAGGGTAAAAAGATAACATGGAGAGATGGTATTTCTGCTGTAACAACCTTGATTAAGTTTAGATTTTTTAATTGAATCGTTATAATTATTGCAATGTCAAAGCTATTTAGTTTTATCAAACATATATTTAAGCCTCACTATTTATTCTATTTAACTATTCTTGTTTCTCTAGGTGTATTTGCTATTGCTATCAAGATTAATTTGTTTAGGTATAACAATTTTGATTATGGTAAATTTGATTTAGGTAATATGGCTCAGATGGTTTGGTATACCGCTCATGGCGGTAAATTAATGTGGCTAACCGACTATTTTGGTACTAATCTTCCACGTTGGGCTATGAGCCATGTTGATCCTATTTTGCTTATCTTTGTTCCAATATTTTATTTTTACCCTCATGCAATGATTTTAGTCTATGCCCAATTAATATTGGTAATCTTTTCGAGCCTTATTATTTATAAACTTGCTAAGCTTCATCTTAAATCAGATCTAGCTGCATTTTTTATTTCTCTGGCCTACTTACTTTATCCTGCTATTGGGTTTTTAATAGCTTGGACAGGGTTTCACGGAGTTACAGCTGTGATTCCATTTTTTTTGCTTGCCTTTTATTTATTAGAAAGTATGGAGGTAACAAATAACTTTACTAAGACAAAGCTAATTCTGTTTTGGGCAATGGTCGTATTGGCACTTTCAGGTAAAGAGGAAATTTCTTTGTTTATATTGATTTGGGGTATATTTGTAATGCTATTTAGAAAATCTAAAAGGATTGGGTTATATTTGTCTTTTATTGGTTTGTTTTGGTTTGTAATGACATTTATGATAATAATTCCTGCTTACTCGCATTATAGGATAGAGGGCTATCAAAGATTTGCACAGAACTTGGATCTAGTTAACGCTAATACGACTGATGTGGAGCTTCCAAACTTCTTTTTAAGCAGATATGATGGATTTGGGGAATCCTACTCAGAGATTGCCAAAACGGTAATTTTAAACCCAACTATGGTTGTTAGAGTAGTACTTGGCGGAGATAAGTTAGATAACTTACGTCAAACTTTTGCACCTATGGCTTACACTCCTATTTTATATCCTCCACTACTTGTTATTGCTCTTCCGGAATTTGCTATTAATTATTTAACTACAGCTGAGGGTGTTGGTACTTCCGAAATTATAAATCACCGTATTTCTATGATAATTCCTGTTTTGTTTATATCTACAATTTATGGGATTATGTACTTAGTTACCGAACTCGCAAAGAAATCCAAATTAATAAATAAAAACAAAAACTATTTTGTTATTGCTGTCTCGGGTTTAGTGTTTGTAACCAATTTATATACCACTTTTTCATATAATAATCCTATCTATTTATGGTTTACTCAGGCTGTCTCCAAAAGGTTGCCGTTTAATGCCTTGTCTTATGCGAAGACTGCTGATGCAGAGGTATTATTAGGTAATTTAGCTGTAGGTGATAGGTTTACACTTTCGCCTTTAGAAAATAAAGACAGAGAATGTGCCTTAAAAATTGTTAATAGCATTCCCGCTGAAGCTAGTGTTACGGGACCTGACTATTTGGGTGCTCATTTGGGACTCAGAGAAACTTATGGTATTTTTCCTTCTTTATATAACGAAGCTGATTACGTAATTGTGGATGTTTTTGCTCAAAAAGTACTACGTATTTTAGACTTGGATACCTCTTTTATTCGTAACGTAGTAGGTGAGATTTTAAAAAGTGATGAGTATAAGTTAGATAATGCTTGTGGGAATATGTTTGTTTTTAAACATGTAGGTAAGCATAAAAAAACCTTATTGTTGCCTTTACAAGAACGTTATAAATTTGAAGAGAAAGTCGACTTGGAAATATTTAAAACTTTAACTGTAGTAGATTATAGTATTCCAGATACAATAATCCGGGGTGAAAATGCAGATGTTCATTTTGCTTATGTCAAAAGAGAGAATGAGGCTTTACATGGCAACTTTTTATTTATGTCTTTTGTAAATGAGCGTACAGGTGAGCTTTATCAGGTAGCAAATCTTCCCTCATTTGGTGTTTTACCTATTGCAGATTGGTCTGAAGATAGATATTACCTAGAAGACAACGTTTTAGCATTACCTAAGTATTTAGATGCTGGAAAGTATAGATTTTTTGTAGGAATCTCCGATAATGTGCGTACAAGAAGTATTTATATTAAAACTATAGACGTTAAGTAAATTATGAAATCTTTAGCTCAATTACAAATCATTAGTTTTGTTTCACGTGGAATAGCTATGATACTTGGTTTAGTACAAGGTATTTTTGTATTAAGATTTTTGTCTGTCGAGGAATATGGCGTTGTAGGAGTTGTTGCATCTATTGGAAGTGTTATTGGTGTTACACAGCATTTGGGTTTAGCTTCTGGTAGTACGCGAGAGATTGCAGGTGCAGAACATAAGTCTGAGGTTTTTAAGATTTTTGTAACTTCAGTATTTATACGTTATATAGTTACGGTGCCGCTGGCTGCAGGTTTATTTTTATTTTCTGACCATATTGCCACTCGTTTTTATAATAATCCAAACATAATTTTGCCGCTTAAGATTTATGCAGGTGTATTGCTTTTTCAAGGTGTACAAAGCATTTTAAACTCTGTTATTTCCGGTACTCAGCGTTTTAAAGCTCTATTTATTTATCAATCTGCTATCGCATTAGTGAGCGTTATTCTTTATATTCCCCTTGTTTATTTATATAAAGTAGATGGGTACTTTTTAGCATTTTTACTTTTTAACATTATAGCTTCTGTAGTTTTAGGAATTGTTGCTTTTTATCCGCTACGTTCATATATTCAGTTTCCTACAAATTCCGAAATTTCTACTATATTTAAGGGTATCTTTTCTGTGAGTATGAGTATATTTATTGTAAAAATTATTTATACATTTTGGCAGAGATCTGGTCCCTTGTTTCTAGAAAAAACAGTTGGTACTTTTGAGGTAGGACTTTTTAACTTTGCACTTTTTTATGCTACAAAACTAATGCTTTT
>JAGQNX010000034.1 GCA_020427865.1 candidate division WWE3 bacterium | reverse complement strand
GGGATCAGCTTGATCGTCACGGTGAGATAGATCTTGTAGTAGAGAAATGGCATTCTGCCATTAGTAAGCTAAATAAATCTACCAACCTTATATTATCTAAGGACTCTAAGTATTTTGCTTCTATCATAAATGACTTTAAGGGCGCTATTTATTATTTTGACGATTCTTCTACGTATTTAGCTTTAACGAATTTTGCAGGCTCTTTTAATGCCAAAAATTTAAATGCTTCTATTACGTTACTTAGTTTAAATCTTTCCTTAGAATCTCTTACAGACCACTTACCTAATCTTGCTCCTGCTTATGGTCGTGGTGAAAAGATACACTTTAGAGATACTGAATTTATAATCTTCTTAGCTAAAAATCCTGCTAGTTTAAACAATAATTTGTCTTTAATCTCCGAACTTAGTCCAGATGCAGTTTTATTCGTACTTAACGATGAAATTCGCGATGGTAGAGATGTTTCTTGGATTTATGATATAAACCCTACGCTACTTAAAGATTCTTGTGTTTCTGTTTCCTTAGTTACCGCGGGTACCCGCTATTTGGATATGTCTGTACGATTAACTTATGCTGGTTTAGGTCATATGGATTCTAAAGCTAATTTGGCAGCAGCTATAGATGAACTTGCACATTCTTCTCATAAACGTGTTTTGGTATTTCCAAATTATTCTGCCATGCTTGCTGTACGTAAAATTTTATTAGGAAAGCATATATTATGACCCAGTTATTGCGTATAGGTTATTTATACCCAAAAGAACTTAATCTTTATGGTGATACTGGAAACATCGAAGTTCTTTCTTACAGGGCGCATGCCCGCAATATAGATGTAGAAGTTATTCCTATAACCATGTCCACTCCAGTTTCTACTGCCTTATTTTCTAAAATAAATTTTTTGTTTATGGGAGGTGGTCCAGATTCCTCTCAAGAAATAATATTTAAGGATTTTTTTACTAATAAAGGTAAATATCTACTCGATTACATTCATATGGGTGGTGTAGGTGTGTATATATGTGGTGCTTATCAGCTTTTGGGTAATTACTACAAAGATGCCAATGATAATATGCTGAAAGGCTTAGGTGCTTTTAACATGCATACAGTTTCTTTTGGGAAATCTAAACCACGTTGTATAGGCAATGTGTCGGGTGCTTTAAATACTCTGTTGTTAGAAGATCCTGTCTTTATGGAAAACAATCCATTAAAACTAACAAATTTGGTGGGTTTTGAGAATCATGGGGGGCGTTCTTATTTGGATTCTTCTTTAAACACCTTACTGACTGTTAAAAAGGGCAGTGGTAACAATGGCGAGGATTTAAAAGAAGGTCTAATTTATAAAAATTCATTTGGAACATATTTACACGGGCCTTTGTTAACTAAAAATCCGCATTTTGCTGATTACTTAATTTCTAAATCCTTAGGGGGTGCCCGTCTTAAACCTCTTGTAATCGATGAACTTATATACAAAGCACATAAAAACGCTCTTACCCTACCTAGATAAAGTGTTATTGCATGTATTTATTGCAATTATTCCTTTAAATCTATCGTATCATTTTAAGACCTCTTGGGTTTATTTTAGCGGTACCTTAGTTGATTATCTGATTCCTGTAATTACTTTGCAGGATATTGCAGCAGTACTATTCGTTTTTTACTACATTATAAAAACAAAGAAGTTTTTTATTTCTAAACATTTAGGCTTTGGCTTTGCAGTAATTATCTCGCTATCTTATTTTGTTTCGATTCTACCTTTATTAAGTGTTTATTGGATGTTACGTATTTTATTGTATATATGTTTGTTTTCGACGATCCTAGACTGTCTTAGAAACAATTCTATTATGTTATCAAATATAGTAACCATTCTATTTGTGTCTGGTATTTTAGTTGTATTTCTTTCGCTTCTACAGTTTTATCTTAAGGGTTCTGTTTTTAACAATTACATTATTTTAGGCGAGCAGCCTTATTCTTTAAGTACACCTCATATTGTGAAAGAAAGTGTATATGGTTTTACGTATGTGCCTCCTTACGGGCTGTTTAAACACCCTAATGTATTAGGTGGCTATGCAAGTTTTATAGCTCTAGTGGGTGTTGTTTTGTTATTAAAAAGTAGGAAAGTTAAATTTGTTGTAATTTTATTGGCCACTTTGTTAGCTTTGCTTGTTTTATTTTTAACTTTTAGTTACGTTGCTTGGGTTTCTTTTATTATTGGTATAGTACTATTTGTTATTCCGCAACTTTTCCCTAAGATCTCCCCTCGATTGTTGTTTCTATATCTAATTACTTTATTGGTAGTTGTGTTTGTTTCTTTGTATACATTTTCCAATATTATTGGGTCGGATTCGGTTGTTAGACGTACTGCCTTACTTTCTAATTATATTTATAATGTTTCTACAGATAGGTTTTTTTTAGGTTATGGTTTAGGCACTTCGAGCGTAGCTCTGTATGAACAATTACCTTATATTGGTTTTAAAACTCCCCAACCGGTACATAATATTTTTTTTCTTATGCTTTCTGATGTTGGAATCTTAGGTCTATTTGTTGTTTTAGTAGGTTTATACAAATTGATTACAAATATAAACAATGCTTTTAGTTTGTCTTTTCTTTCTATCTTTATGATTATGGGATTCTTTGATCACTATTTAGTAACAAGTATTCAATTTAACTACTTGTTCCTGTTGACTGTTTGTTTGAGCTTTGCCTATAATCACTATGAAGATCTTTATTGATCAATCCTGTTTATGACTAAAAATTACAAAACCATTGCCCTTTTGGGAATTCTTATATTCACTCTTACTGCCTTTTCTATATATGATATTCCAGTTTTAGGATCTTTATGGGCACGCTTTTTTCCAAAAACTTTGGACCCTGTTAGTTTGACCGTTTGGGGTTTGTGGGAAGAAAAACCAATTTTAGATAAGGTTTCCGAAAGTTATAAAGCCGAATTTCCACATGTTTCTATAAATTATGATGATCGTTCTGTATTAGCTTTGGTTGAGTATAAAGAACGTGTATTTGAACGTGCCCGCGATGTTAATGGTCCCGATATAATTTTGGTACATAACAGTTGGATACCACGCTTGTTGGCTAGTGATTTATTAGCTCCCGCTCCTGCTGATGTTTTTCCCGCTGCTGATTTTTCTTCTAGATATTATCCTGTCACTGCAAAAGAATCTGTTGTAAATGGTTCTGTTTATGCGGTACCTGCTTATTATGAGGGTCTTGCACTTGTTTATAATAAAGAACACTTTGATGAGGTTGGCCAAACTAATCCACCTACTGCTTGGGAGGAGTTGCGTAGACTTGCTTTGGATTTAACTGTACGTGATACTTCTGTAAGTAGTAAAAATGTTATTACTAGGGGTGGTTTAGCTTTAGGATCTGCGTCTAACGTTGATCACTTTAGTGATGTCTTAGGTCTTTTATGGTCTCAAGCAGGTGTAGCTATCCCTTCTGAATTAGATAGTGCTGCTGCACAAGAGGTATTAAAATTTTATGTTAATCTAGTACGCCAAGACCAAGTTTGGAGTGAAGATTTGCCTGAAGCCTCTACAGCCTTTATAAATGGTCAAGCGTCTATGATATTTGTACCTTCTTGGCAAGTACAAGACATTTTAGATGCTATGCCCGATGATTCTGTTGTAGGTGTTGCTCCCGTTCCTCAAGCACGTGCTAATAATCCAGTTACATGGGCTAGCTATTGGTCCTATGTTGTACCTAAAACTTCTGATAGCACTAATGAATCTTGGAAGTTTATAAATTATGTAAGCTCTGATGCACAAGCACGTTTTATATTTTCTGAGGCTTCCAAATTACGACCATTTGGAACTCCATATGCCGCCCAAACACTTGCCAATGAACAAAAGACTAATGAATTTATTGCACCTTATTTACAAATGGCACCTTATGCTGCAAGTGCTGAGATCTCAGCTCGTTCTGGTAATCGTAGACAAGAAACTGCTTTAAGCGATGCTGTTAATGCTGCGTTACAGTATAGATCTTCTAATGACCTTGATGTTTCCGAAATAATGTCTACTGTCAAGCAAACTCTTTCACAATAATCTTTTGAAATATCTTTAATCTCTCTTATAATTTGCCTATGTTAATTTTAGGTATTGAAACATCCTGTGATGA
>JAGQNX010000033.1 GCA_020427865.1 candidate division WWE3 bacterium | reverse complement strand
CTATTAAACGACTGTAAATAACCTCCACAAATAGCTACGTCTGGGTTTTGTTCCATAAATTCTACTTGCTTTTCTATACGACTGCTTACCGAAATGTCGTCTGCATCTTGCCATACTATATATTTTCCTTTTGCTAGTAAAAGTCCCTTGTTTCTGTTTTCTGCTATATATAAATTGATTTCGTTTTTAACGGGGATAATTCTTTTATCTTTTTTTGCCCATTTTTGAATTATTTGCCAAGTATTATCTGGTGACGCATCGTCTAAGATAATAAATTCGAAATTGTTATATGTTTGGTTGAGAACACTTTTTATAGTTTCTTCCAACACGTGCTCCACATTGTATGCTGGAGTAATCACAGAAACTAGGGGGTTTGTTTTCATGCAACTATTTTAGCAAACTAGTAGTAAATAGGTAGCTTTGCATAAATCTTTCTACCGTTTTGTAACTTACTTAAGTATTGCTCTAAGGTTGTATTGGTTCCGCTTATACTCGAAAACACTAATGCACCATCTAAGATATTTTTTTCATTATCAAACTTACCCCAACCATAGCAGTTTACAATTATGCCATGAAATGTTTTGCAATAACCTATTTCTATTGAACTAAATCCTTTAGGGGAATTTATTGGACTGTGCACGGATTTAGTTAAAGAATAATAAATTAAGTTTTTATATGTTAGATTTGTAGTGTCTCGTATTTGTTTACTTGCTAATATGCAGTTATGTCCTAGAGTTGTGAAATCGTCTACCACCAATATTTTTCCTCCAAGATCCTGTATTTCTTCTAATATCTTTGCTATATTTGCTTGCTTTGAGTTAAAAGGTATAACTTCTTCGTATGCATTTTCGCCTTTAGCTTTACCTCCCAAATTTACGGGGTAGTCTACCTTAGACGTTTTAATATTTGGATATGTAAAATTACCTGTACCTTCGATTTTTTTATGATATTCAACATACGTAATTGGTACATTAAGTTTAGATGCTAAATCGTTGGCGGGTATTTCTGCCGATTTAAGTATACATACTACAAGTTTTATGTTTTCGGATTTTAATTGGTTGTATGCTTCTGTAATAAAGTTGTTATACACAAAATGCTCATTATCGTAATAGACTTTTAAATTTTGGTCTTGTAAGGATTTTGTATTACTTGCAACTTCTAGTGCGTTCATGCCTAATACTATACCACAGGATTATTGTTACTAAAGTCATAAGTGCTACACTATAAAAATGTATAGTTTTGGTATCTTAGTAGGGCTAACCTCTTCACTTACGCTTGTTTTTAGAGCTTCAACCATTAAAGATACTAAATTAAGTACAAACCAACTTAACTTATTATATAGAGTTATTGCTACTCCTATATTTGGCTTTATTTTATATATTTATAATGTCAATCCTCTAGTGGTTGCTGATGGTTTTTGGTTTTACTATTTGGCCTTACTTGCTGTTAACTACTTATTTTCACACTTGCAAGTTAGGGCATTACACAAATATTCATTTTCTAATGTCACTGTTTTTGAACCTTTAACCATGGTTTTTGGAGGAATATTAAGTTATTTTTTCTTAGGTGAACACCTTGCACCTCTTCAATATTTGGGTATGCTAATAGTAGCACTAGCATTCGTTTATTTAGTATATACAGAGAAATCCATAACCCTAAACAGTCAGATATTACGGGATATGTTAATACTCTATGTAACGGTATCAATTGTGCATGCGTTGGCAAAACAAGCAGTGTTACTTTCTTCTTCAATGATTGTTACCTTTTATCAGGTGTTTTTAGTTGGCGTATTATTTGCTGTTACTACTGCTTTTGCGGGTGAGAAATTATATAGATTTAAAGACCTAAAAACAAATAAAAACATCGTGGCATTAGCTATATTACATTTAGTTGGTTTTGGTTTATTAACCTACACTTATAGAGTTTTACCTCTAAGCATTGTAGTTACACTACTTGCAATAAGGCCTTTTATTTCGTTATTGCTGTCACAGATTAAATATCGAGAAAAAAACATAAAGTATAAATTTATAGCAGCCTGCATAGCTTTTTTAGGTGTGCTAGTTATTGCTTTTGGATAAGTCGTGTACGAACCTTATATTAAGACTATATTAGAAACTACAAATCACTGTA
>JAGQNX010000032.1 GCA_020427865.1 candidate division WWE3 bacterium | reverse complement strand
TTTGGGCAATATCTGTAGAATGGTATCCATAGGGGTAAGCAAAAGATTCTACTACAACTCCATATTCTTTTTCTAACATATCTTTAGCTCCAATAACTTCCCATTTAACACCATCGGAAGATAATGAAGTTAAAGTAGCGTGATTTAGTTTATGTGAACCTATTTCTATAAGCGGGTTTGTTGCTAATTCTTGCATTTGTGCGTTTGTTAAATAGTTAGGTTTACCTATAAAATTTGCAACAATATAATTTGTAGCAGGTACTTTATGCTTTTTTAATATAGGTAGCACATCGGTATAAAAATCCTCATATCCATCATCAAATGTAATAGCAACATATTTAGGCGTTGGGGGTAAGGGCTTTTCGTCATTACAATAAGAATTTTCTTTAGCAGTTTTAAGGGATGCTAGAATCCTAGGAACTTCGTTCATTTTTATAAAAGTGTAACCACCTTCTTTTAGTGAAACTAACTGTGCTTCAAAAACATGAGGTTCAATATTAAGAGACTTGCGAATAAAGTCGTTGTCATCCTTTACATATTCTACGTAGTGATACATTAAAATAGGTAATTGAATTTGCACAGATATATCTTTTGGGGGCACACAACGGTCAATATTTAGAAAAGTTTTAGAAGAAGGATACAATACTGCAAAAACCCCTATAACAAAAAAAAGTAAAATGAGGTGAAAGTATTTTTGTATAAAGTTCATTAAAAAACTATTAATGCAAACCAAGCAACCATTCCAAGTGCAAGAACACCTTTAGCAATAACGCCGGTAAGTAGTCCTATAACGGTTCCCATAGCTGCCTTAACTGCATGTTTTGAAGATTTTTGTGTACCTAAAACTTCACCTAAATATGCGCAAATGAATGGTCCTAAAATTAAACCTAAAGGCCCTAGTAATAGGGTTCCAAATATAAAACCAACCACAGCACCTACCAATGCAAAATTAGAACCCCCATATTTTTTAGTACCTATAAGTGCTAATAAATTATCTAAAGCCAGAGAAAATAGAGCTAGCAATGCAAAAACCACAACATGCCAAACAGTAAATTTTTCAAAACCAGTTTGAAATCCATAGACCCAAGCAGTTGCTGCTATTACAACAGGTCCGGGTACCAATATAAATGTAGCCAGCGCAGCAGCTACCATTATTAACAAATAAAGTATTTCGAGGGACATCTACTAAATTTTAACACAAAATATTAGCGTATTAAGCGTCTATGAGAATTTGTAGGATAGTATAAAACCTCAGATATTATCTATAGTAAGCTTAAGATAAGTGTCAGCTATTCGGTTATAACCCTGTTCCTCGTAATATTTGGCTAAGCTATATAAGTGCTTTAATCTTGTAGTCTTAGGTCCTGATATATGAAAGGGGCTAAGCAGTGCGACAAGTTGTGGGTATAAGGTGTCATAATGGTTGCGTGCGTTCATATAATATACTTGTGCCAGTTCGGTATTATCTACACCTAAGAGTAATGCCATTCTAGAATCATGAAGTATACTAAGTATGCTAAATTTGGCGTCAACCGCAATAAAACTATCAACACAATTATCCAAAGCAAGACGAGAATTATCGTTAGGAGAAGAGACAAATTTTTCAAATAACTCTGCATAAAGTGTAAAAAAGTTTAGCAAGTTTTTTCTCATTTCAGGGTAGACGCTATAATTACCCAAAACATCATTAGCTAATACCGAGGGAGTCTCTAACCCATTAGACGTTGCAAACTTATTAATAGAAAGCGGAAAAAGAGTTTCTGAGTATATAGCGAGTCTCCATACACTATTACCCATGTCAACAAATTTACGTAGTTGTTGCCAATAACATGTTTGCTCATAAACATCAGCAATATCAGCACCCGCCTCTAAAGAGTGTAAAAAATAGTGAATTAGATATTCTCCTGGGCGATTTGGTGATGTTTGGGTATAGCCAATGTAATTACTAAACTGCAGTATTTGCAATAACATAGAAACATCTTCAACACGACCATCTTTAAGAAGATCTAATAACATTTGGTAGGGAGTCTCCTCAAATTCAACTAGCACATCACGTGTAGAGTCTTCGTAAAGAAAAGTATAGTCACGCTTATGAAAGAAGTCAGCAAACTCTTGCAAAACTCTATCACGGTCATTTTCAGGTAGCTGTAGTGCATGTTTTAATAAGGTATACTTTTGACCAAGTACAGTATGAGACTTGATTAATGAATCATCCCCAGAAACAATAAAATGTATTAGGGCATCTACACCAAAGTCAGCATTATCATATAGAGTCGAAATATATTCTGTCTCGACATCCGTAAGGTTAGCTGCAATTTTTCCTTTAAGCTCCTCGACAGCACCATAGATAGAATACTTAACGGCAGATGCCATACGCATATTTGAACTCTGCTTCCATTTATCTGAACTTAAACTCGTAGCCAACAAGCAGGAAATAGCCAAGTCAATTTCACGCGAAAAAAGAGGATACAAATAGGGTAGTTCCGAAATTCGATCGGCTTCGATTATTCCACCTAGTAACTCAGTAAGAAAGGCATGTTGGGAATTGTAATAGTCTTCAAATGTGTAGTCTAAATCTGCAATGGGCGATATTGGAGGTATCATACCTTCCTTGCGTCCCAACATCTTTGATATAAGTACTTCATGTTTTCTATGTTCAGAAACAAAAGAACGGGCACCTTCTACAGTATTAATATACGTGCCAGTGTAATCTCCCAATAATACGTAATCAGAATTGTCTGCATAAACAAGTTTACCTAAGTCACTTTGATAAACATTTTGTCCATGAGAGCTTTCGGTGCTATATATAATCCCGTAAGTAAGTAAAGTACGTAGTGTAAAGCCTATATTGGAATAATTAGTTGGATTTAATGCATCGGATTCTGTACCTAACAGGCGTCCAACACGTGGCATACGTTTACAACCAGGAACAAGTTGTCCTACAGTACAAAGCCCATCATAGTTTCCTTTCCAAGACAAATGTTGGTGCTCAGAAGCATGGACAGAAGCCTCAACACGCTCCTTTAACAAATTACCGATGTAAGAAGTCAAAGTAGGTAGCTGTAACAAACCTATAGGAACAGTTGCTCCAGCATCTAGTGCTTCCTCTATGGTGGTCCATCCATTAGCAGTCGCTAACTGTGCCAAAACCACAGAAGCATTTAAATATTCTAGAAACCCCCAAGATGTAGTCTCAGTGCCTAATACCCTAGGATGAGCAGAAGCACCCATCACGCCGTCAAACATTAAATAATCAGAGGTGTCGGGAAAACCGGGATGGGGAACATCTGTACCGCTCTTCTTTATTACACTTTGGGAACCAACACCTAAAACATAGGCAGTTGTAGGCAAATCGGACAACACACAATCGTGATAAACACCGCGACCTTCAAAACATATACGATCATTATCACCTACTTCTGTAGCAAAACCCTGATTTAGTAGAGGTACTAACGGAGCAGTATGTTCATTTACAGAGTAGCAAAATTCAGAAGGTGCCCCTAAATCATATAATAATTCTAAAGGAGATAAAGGTATAAGCTCACCGCCATCGGGTTCGATAGCTTTAAATATAGGTCTTTTAACTAGTTCTTCTGATGAAACTGGCATAGAGCATGCATAATACCATACAGCCTATAATAGTTAAAGGGGCTTAGAAAATTAGCTTAATTTATAAACTGCTTATCTATATTATTCACATATAGTTAATTGCAATTTAGACTTATAGGCTTATTTGCAGGTATATATAGATTCAGATAAATAAAGGGGATTTGGTGACCCTACGGGGAATCGAAC